>DOHE01000066.1 GCA_003535395.1 Clostridiales bacterium
CTTGTGGAACATGAAGCGGATGCCGTGCCACTCGTTCATTTTCCAGGCGGTGACCATCAGCACCCCCGCCAGCGCGGATAATGGAATCCTGGACATCACCGGCCCCAGCGCAAACATGGAGAGCAGCAACCCTACCGCATGAAGTATGCTTGTAAGCCTCGTCTGTCCCCCCGACTTAATGGCCACGCTGGTTCGTGCGATGGCCGCCGTCGCCGGCACACCCCCGAAAAATGGGATAATGATATTCCCGATCCCCTGCGCCACCAGCTCCCGGTCCGCATTCAGCTTCTCATTTTTCATCTTCCCGCCTGTCGCCCCGCACAGCAGACTCTCGATCATGCAAAGCGCCGCGATGCTGATGGCTGGGACGGTAAGCTGGCGGATATTATCCAGGGTAAGGGCTCCCAGGGTCAGCCGGTTTGTGAGCAGCAGCGTCCGGGGGATGTCGCCCACCGTCGCTACCGGCAGCTGAAAGATCCAGTTGATCCCCAGCGCAACGATAATGCCCGCCAGTGACGCCGGGAACCGTTCCCGCCATTTCTTTGGCCACGCCGCCATGAGCACGATCACCAGCAGGCTGATGCCCACCGCATGCAGGTTGGGCGAAAAGCCCAGTTCCCGGTATGACAGCAGTTTTTGTATGTAGGATTCGCCCTCCGACACGGTGCCGAAGAAGTTGTCGATCTGTCCCATCGCCAGCAGTACCGCGATCCCGGAGGTGAAGCCGGTGATCACGTGGGAGGGGATGTAGGATACCAGCTTTCCGAAGCGGAACGCCGCTGCCGCCAGCAGCAGCACCCCCGACAGGAATCCGGCCGTCAGCACTCCCTGCAGCCCGTGCCTTGCCGAAATCTCCAGCAGGATGGCCACCATGGCGCCCGTCGGCCCCGAGATCTGGAACGACGCCCCCGACAGCCCTCCGATGATGAGCCCCGCCAATATCGCCGTCACCAGCCCCGCCGCCGCATCCGCCCCCGAGCCCACCCCGAAGGCCAGTGCCAGCGGCAGCGCCACCGCCGCCACCGTCAACCCTGCCATGAGATCCTTTACATACTTCTCCCTGCCGTACCCCCGAAACTCCTTCTTCAGGTCCTGCGCGAACTCCTGCATGATCCGGACTGCCAAACCAGGTACCCCCTCTGGGCCAAGAATGCGGACATTATACCATGACTTTCCTCCACTATTACCATTTTCGGGGGAATGTGGTAGAATCCTTTTATAAAGCCTGTATCTGTAACCCACAGCTTGGATAATGCAAGCCTGAAAGGATGTGAACGATTATGCCCGGTACGAAATCACGGGACAACATCAAGCGTCTGCAGGAGGAGATCCGTCGCCTCGAGGCCAGCCCGGAAAATGCCAGGAGAAAAAGCTGCTGGAAAATGCTCCCCCGCACCGCCAGGGATCAATGGCGGGGCGTTCCCCATCATGACGGGTCGTGGCTGAGCGGCTCAACGGCTGTGCCGGTAGCGGTAGATATGCAGCCGTCTTTCTGGGCGCGTAAATTTGGTTTCAGCTTGCGGGAATATTATCTGGATCCCGCTGTGTATCTGGAGAATTATCTGCGCCTGTCGGTGGAAAGGTTCACCCTGTTCCCCGATGATATCTTTCTTGTGCGGCGCATCCCCATCTGGATCTCCTGCGGCTATGAAGGCAGTCTGTTTGGCCTCCGCGTGCACTTTTTCGATGACCGGGACCCCTGGCTGGATCATACTCCGGTCATCAACGACCTCAGCGACATCGACCGGATCGGGATGCCGCAGTTTGGCCCGGGACCGACAGCCAGCGGCATGATGCAGGATGCTTTCCGCATGTATGAAGGGATACGGGAGTTGGTGGACAGCGATTTTGAGGTGCTGTTCCCCGAGTGGATCCGGGGTCCGTTTGGCGTTGCTGTTTACATACGCGGGTTTGAACGGCTGCTCACCGATCTGGCCGAGGCTCCGGAAGATGCGGTCCGGGTCATTTCCTATGTGACTGAGGCGCGTAAAAAATGGTATATGGATCTGGCCGCTTACCTGGGTACGCCGGTGCCAAGGGGCAACCTTTTCAACGATGAGGTCAACTGTCCGTCTCTTTCTCCTTCCCTGTACAGGCAGTATATTCTGCCTTTTGAACAGGACCTTTGCCGCTTTCACAATGGCCTGCATTACTGGCACAGCTGCGGGGATGTGACGCCGCTCCTCCCGGCGGTCGCAGAAATACCGGAAATCGATCTGTTTCATACCGGCCCTTGGACGGATGTCGCGACAGCCGCGCAGGTGTTTGGTGCACGTGCCCCCCTGGAAATCTGCATGAATCCGCAAAAAGACGTGGTGGAGGCAACAGAAGAGGAGATGGCTCACAGGATCGACACGCTCCTTACCGCCTGTGCCCGGCAGGGTGCCGGCGGACTGACCTTCCGCCTGAGCGCCTTCAGCGCCGGCAATTCCATTGAGGAAGCGCAGGCACGGGCTCAACTTTGGTGTCACACGGCAAAATCCCGTGTGTTGACATACTCGCACCGCTTGTAGAATAATTACGCTGGTAGATTAATTACACTGGTAGATTAATTACGCTGGTAGTGAAAATTATTACTGTTTCTGTATATATAAAAAATTTATACTATCATTGTAAATATTGGGTAATTTAACCATTCATGGCTGGTTTTTTTGAATACGGTCGTGGAGTAGTTTTTTCGTCCGCTGGGGGACTACAGGCCGGAACACTGCAGCCGTCCATAAGGAGTCATGGCATCGATCATCCGTCAGTACGACAGGAGGTTGTTACTGCAGTATATATTATAAAAAAACTGCCGTTAATGCAATAGTCAATTGAAAAAATTACGAAATCTTACGCTTAATATTCCAGCATTTCCCTCATTCGGGCACACACGGTGTCCACATCCATGGACAGCATGCATTCGAAGGCCACAAATCCGTCGAACCCGGTCTCCCGGATCGCCCTGAACACATTCCGGTAATTGATTTCTCCGGTGCCCGGCTCTTGGCGCCCCGGCACGTCTGCCACATGGAAATGCCCGATGCGGGAGATATGGGTGCGAATATTGTTGATCAGGTTGCCCTCCGTGATCTGCTGATGATATACATCATACAGAATCTGCACATTGGGGCTGGCGACTTCGTCCATGATCTCCACGGACTCTGCCATCGTGGACAGATAATACCCCTTGTGATTCACCAGCACATTCAGCGGCTCAACCACAATCTTCATCCCCGCGGCTTCCACCAGCGGAGCTGCGGCTTTCAGCGCCTTTACGATGCTGTCATGCTGGCTGGCCCGCGGCTTCCCCTCCATTTCATTCCCCGTCGTCACCACGATATTCTTCGTGCCCAGGGTCTTTGCCGCCTGGATGGTTTCCCGGAGCATTTCCAGAAACAGATCCCGGGCTTCTTCATTGACAATGCCGCGCAGCGCGGACATGGCCTTTTGCTTTTCCGGATCCGTGGTCTGGGTCAGGATCGCAGAGACGGCGACGCCGGTTTTGTCGATCTCCCGGCGGACCCTGGCCAGGTCCAGCTTTGCCCAGATCAGCATCTCCATGGCTTTGAAGCCGCGCTTTGCCGCTTCATTGAACTTTTCGTACTCATCGCACTTGAACCATCCGCTGTTGACTGCCACTGTAAACATGTACATACCCCCATTCATAAATCATCCGGAGCCACATCTCCCGGCCGGGATGCCGGACCGGGATGCTGGGCTGGATGCCGGACCGGCCCGGTTTGTTTCATCATATTTTACGCGCGGGTGATGGACAAGAAGAAATTCTTAGCGGGGTTAGCACAGAATTACCCAAACTAGCTGGCTAGGGGAGTGTGGAGGTTTTTCCAGCCAACCAGCGCGCAAGTCCGCTAGTACAGCTCGATCACGGCCTCGATTTCCACCGGGCTGTTTCCCGGCAGTGCCAGCACACCGACAGCTGCCCGGGCTGCCTTGCCTGCTTCCTCACCGAACAGGTCGATGAGCAGCCGGGAGGCACCGTTGAGGACCGCCGGCTGGTCGAAAAAGTCGCTGGTGCAGGCCACAAAGCCCAGGATCTTAACAAAGCGTTTGATGCGGCTTAAGTCCCCGATGGCGGCCTGGACAGCGGAAAGCAGGTTGAGCAGGGAGAGCCGGGCGGCTTCCTGCCCCTGTTCCACGGTCAGGTCCTTCCCCAGTTTGCCGATAAAAGCGGGCTTGCCGTCTTTCATCGGCAGGATGCCGGAGGTATAGAGGAGGTGTTCGGAAAATTCGCGCACCGGCGAATACAGCCCCAGCGCCGCCGGTGCTGTCGGCAGCTCGATTCCCAGCTGTTTCATTGTGTCATAAATATTCATATCAATTGACCTCCAAACAGTTTATCCCATCTCGTCCCGGCGGATGATCTCATCCTGGGCTTTTTTGCACATGTCCACGAAGGCGGCGCTGTAGCCGGTGATCCGCACCATCAGGTCCCGGTGTTTGTCCGGGTTTACCTGGGCGTCCCGGAGCTCCGCTGTATCGGTGGCGCTGAGCTGCACCTGCATCCCGCCCATCTGGAAATAGGTGGAGAGCACGCTCTTCAGCCGCTGCAGACCTGCGTCGCCGCTCACCCAGTCCTTGCGGACCTTCATGTTGAAGGCGCCGCAGTGGATACGCTGGAAGGGAAGCCGGGCCAGGGAGTGGACCAGGGCGGTGATGCCTTCCGTCGCCATGCCGGCTGTGGGAGAAAGGTTTTCGCTTAAGGGGGCCTGATTCCTCCGGCCGTCCGGGGTGGCCATGGTGTTGGCCCCTTCCCGGAGATGCCCCATATCGGTGGTCGTGATATTGAAGCAGTGCACGTCCCGGGTGCCGCCGGGACCGATGCTTTCTTCATCAATGATATCCAGGAGGAGGTTCATGAGGCGGGCGGCGTGGGTGTCGGCGGAGGTATTATCCGAGCCGAATTTGGCTGCCTGGAGGCACTGGCTGAGGAGCTCCCCAGCGCCGTCAAAGTCGGCGTGGAGGGCGCGGAGGAGGTCGGGGAGGGTGGTTGTATTATCCTTGAAGATAAGTCTTTCCAGGGCGGCCATCATGTCGGCGGCTGTGCCGATGTTGCGGATGGAGGTGTTGTAGATGACCGGGTATTTGACGCAGTTGCGGTAGTGGTTGGCGTTTTCGATGACGTCGTTGGTGAAACAGCTGGTGCAATCCAGCATTTCGGGCAGCATTTCGGCGCGGGCGTTCGCCCTTTCCCGGTAATGAGCGAAGGTGTTTTTCACGTCCTCCCGGTACTGCCGGGCGAGCTCATCATAAATCTCGTCCATGGAGCGGAAATCCTGCCGCGGCGTCCCGTCTTCCCGCATCAGCGCACGCATTATCCGGCGAGGCAGCACGTCCCCCAGCGAGGCGATGACGCCGTAATCCCCGGGGATGTCCGGCCAGTTGCAACCGTGGATGGTGTAATTCACCGCATCCTGCGCAGCGATGCCTGCGTTTTTCATGGCTGTTATCTGGGTTTCGTCGTTGTAGACCATGAGGGAGGCATTGAGGCGCAGCTTGTCGCAGACCCTCTCCCACAGCGCTTCCCGCACATCTTTTGTATAACGGAAAATATAGAAGGGGTTCTCGAACCGGGGCAGGATGCGCTCCACGAACAGCTCCGTCAGCGGATTGTTGACATGGTCGTGCGTATTGCTGTATCCGCCGAGGATCACATACTGGGGAGTGTCATAGGTGGGATTGCGGAACCAGCCGGTATCCGTGGCGCTGCTCCCGCCCATCTGGTGCTCGCCCCGGCCCAGGATCAGGTTGTTCTTGCAGTTGAAATCGTCGATGATGCAGGCTGCCTGCAAGCGGGTCAGGATCCCCTGTTCCAGATCTCTCAGATAATACGGCAGCAGCAAATCATCCAGCCGGCCATAGGTCAGGGTGGAGTTGACGGCGGCATAGACGGAATAGGCATGACCCACCAGCAGGATCAGCTGCATGGCCTGATAGAATGTTTCCGGGGGCTCCGAAGCCACTTTCCGACAGATGGCCGCCAGCTCTGTGAGGCCCTCTTTTCCCGCCTCCTCCCCATACCGGATAATATAGGTCTGATACGCCTGGTACACCAGGATCATCCCGGTGAGGAAATCGATTTTCTGATGCGGGTCCTGCCGCTGCAGGCGCCGCGTCCGCTCCGCTTCCGTCTTCTGGATCAGGCCGCCCAGCCCGTGCTTAAGCAGCAGTTCCCAGGCGAAGGTGATGTGCCCGCCATCCACCAGCCAGGCGGGGCGGATCTTTCCCGGGTATTTCTTCAGAAACTGCTGCAGGTATGCTTCTTCCTGTTCGTTCGGCACCTTTTCCGGCGCCCTTCCCAGCAGCAGGTCATAGGGCTTTACCGGGACGGAGGCCCGGGACAGGATATGGCCAAGCCCTTTCCCCAGCTGCAGCGGCTGCGGCGGCTGGGGCAGCGGCTGGGGCTGCGGCGGCTGGGGCAGCGGCTGGGGCTGCTGCGGCTGGGGCTGCTGCGACTGCGGTTGCTGCAGCCGCTGGCCCTGGAGCAGGTCATCCGCCTCTTCGATGAGCTGGATCCGCTCCAGCAGGGTGCTTTTTACCGGCTTATTGCGCAGCTGGTCCAGGGCTTCTTGGATGCCCTGACTGCACTTTTGCTTCATTTCAAATTCGGTTCGGCTGATCATCGTCTCGTCCTCCTCCGCAGATCCGCACAGACCTGGGATGCTGCCCGCCCGGTGCGGTGAGCTGATCTGCTGCCCGTAGGTCCGGCGGGCAGGTCTGCTGCCCGTCCGGTGCGGCTGCTTCAACATTACAGCTCTATTTCGGCCAGCGTTGCCGGCATCTCATGCTTCGTGTTCTTCTTGTCCGGTCCTGTCACCAGGTCAAAGCAGGAAGCGATGATCCTGCCCTCCCACACGATGGGCTCCCCGGGCTGGTCCAGCCCGCCGTCCAGGCCGTCGCAGTCCGGGCTTTCGGCGATGCGCTCCACACGGCCGTCGGGGTGGATCTTCACGATAGCATTATCGGAGAAATCGGCGATGTAGAGATTGTCCTGAGCGTCCCGCACGATACCGTCGGTGGATTTGAGCTGCCGGGGATCCTCAGCCCAGATAATATTATCCAAGATGTCTCCGTCCGGGCCGAAGGTGATCCGATGGACGGCCCCGTCCCCAAAGTTGCCCACATACAGCCGGCCCCGGCTGTCAAACTCGATGCCGTCCGCGCCGTACTGGCAGTCTAAGTTGCGGGTGAGGAAGGTGGTGAGGAGGTGCCGGTCCTGCCGGGTGTTGGTGACCGGGATGTCCTGCTCGTCCAGCCCGAACCGATAGACGCCGCTCACCCGCAGGCCGCTTTCGTGGCGGATACCCGACAGCAGGCTCTGGGTCACGTACAGGTGGCCGCCCCGGATGCGGATGCCGTTGGGGTGTTCCATGCCGAAGGCGACGGTGGTGACTTTTTCGACCCCGTTTGCGCTGTACCGGACCCGGAGGATCCGGCCCTTGAACTGAAGCTTCGCATCGCCGCTCCAGCCCTGGTTGTCGCAGATATACAGGTCCCCGTCCGGCCCGAAGGCGATGCCCATGGGGCAGGCGATGCCTGTCTCCTGCAGGGGCGGCACGTCGAACAGCTTGGTGATGCTGCGGTCGCGCCCGATCCGGATAATTNNGGATCTGCAAAATTGGGGCAGGAAAGGATCAGGTTCCCTTTCCTGTCGATGGCCATCCCGTCGGGGGTACAGACGCATTCCGGCAATGTGGTAAAAAGTTTGGACAGTCTCATGTTCCGGCCTCCTTGCGTATAAGGTATGCAGGCATTTGTGCCTCCCGGCACCCGGCCTCCCGGTACCCG
>DOHE01000165.1 GCA_003535395.1 Clostridiales bacterium
GGGAGAGCGGAGGAGAGGGGCTTTAAGGCTTGTATTATCCAAGGGTTGAGCCGGGGGACCACGCTTGAGACCACGATGCCGGAAAACCCGTCTGCTCCCTTCCCGCCCAAGAACGGGAGCGGTAACGCGGGGAAATCAGCGGTGGGCACCCTTGTGACCCGGACCAGGCACCCGGTATCAAAAATGCCCAGAGCCACAGTGGTATTGCCGATATCCACAGCCAGGACCGGTTTAAGGTGCATCGCTTTTTTCTGCATCGCTTTTCCCTGTATGGAACAGGGCCTCCAGGATCTGGTATGCCAGCTCCTGTTTGGGTTTTATGTCAAGGAAGCGGGTGTCTTTGGCGGTGACTACCCAGACCTTGCCATCCGCGGTGTTGAAATTGGAAAGCTCGTTGGCGATGATGGCATCCAGGTTCTTTTTTTTCAGTTTTTCCCGGGCGCGTTCCAGCACGCCTTCTGTTCCGTCATGCGCACTCTCTGCAGCGAATCCCACCAGGATCTGACGGTTTTTTTGCATACCCATGCTGTATAGTATGTCCGTATTTAAGGCAAACTCAAGTTTCAACGGGCCCTGATCCTTTTTGATTTTCTGGCTGCTGACAGATACGGGCTTAAAATCCGAGACCGCCGCTGCCGCAAACACAAGGTCGCTTTCTGCATAGGCCTCCATGACGGCTTCCAGCATCTGGGTCACTGTCTCCACCCGGACCAGGTGGATCCCGTCCGCCTCAAGGGGGGAATTCGCCAGGATCAGGGTGACTTCCGCACCCAGGTTCCGGCAGGCTCTGGCCAGGCTGATCCCCATGGTACCGGAAGAAGAATTGGACAAAAAACGAATCGGATCGATGTATTCCCGGGTAGCGCCGGCGGTAATGAGCACCCTCTTGCCTTTCAGGGGCTTTTCGCAAAAGAACTGTTCCACTTCTTCCAGGATCTCATCGGGTTCCCGCAAACGGCCGCGTCCCATGGCTCCGCAGGCCAGGAGGCCTTCCCCGGGGGGGATGAAATGGCAACCGGAGGCTTTCAGTCTGCGGATATTCTCCTTTAGGATGGGGTTGCTGTACATATTGGTGTGCATGGCAGGGGCAAACATCACTTTTTCCGCCGGCGCCGCCGCCAGAATGGAACTTAGCAGGTCGTCGGCAATGCCGGATGCCGCCTTGCCGATGATGTTGTAAGTAGCCGGGCAGACCAGGATCAGATCCGACGTGGTAGCCAGATGGATATGGGTGACACGGGTGTGGTCTTCGTCCTCGAACATGTGGGTGTATACCCTGTTCTGGGTGAGTGTCTCAAAGGTGAGAGGAGTGATGAACCGGACGGCATTGGCAGACAGGACCACATGCACGTCGCATCCCTGTTTCACCAGCCGGCTGGCCACTTCGGCAGCTTTGTATGCAGCGATGGAACTGGTCACGCCCAGTACCACTCTTTTTCCGGCAAGTTCCGGGGACTTAAACGCCCCCTCCCGGCTGGATGCACCCGGCAGGATCTCCTGAAAACCAGCCATGTGGACCGCTCCTTTCACAAAAAATCTCATGTTTTTTCGTAATGTACCACCTGCAGGAAGTCCTGTCAACAAGCCGGACAGTCGGATTTTGATTTGACTTAAAATCCGGTCCATCGACTCATTTGGCAGTTGTCCTGCGCCAGTTTATCTGATATAATAAAAAACGTTGCAGATCTGGCGTTACCAGAGGCAAATAACGTTGCAATTTGTTGGATATGAAACGGGAAATACGTTACACTGTATGGACGGAGGAATGAAGGGATATCCATGTTGTACCGTAAACTATATAATGATTTGCTGAAGTGGAAGAACAACAGATCGAAGAAAGCTTTGCTGGTAACCGGTGCGCGGCAGACAGGAAAGACATTCCTGATACGAGAATTCGGCAAGGAGAACTACGAAAATTTCGTGGAGATCAATTTTATCGCCGAACCGAAAGCGGCTGAAATATTTTCAGGGAACGTCTTCCTGAGCACTTGGTGGTCAATATGCCCGTCGGTTGATCCAACATGACCGGAAAAACTCAAGCCTGTATATCGCCTTTGAACAACCGGTCAAACACCAGGGTGGCGGAGCCCAGCAGAGGTGCTTTGTCGATGAAAGTAGAGAGGAGAATGGGCACCTGTTTGTACGACGCACTGATCGTCCGGTTCCGGATCCGGGCACGGAGACGCTCTGTGACAAGATTTCCTGCCAGGGCGATCTCATGCCCGATAAAAATTGCTTCCGGATCAAAGGTATTGATGGCATTTACAAGCGCAACTGCAAGGTAATCGCACATTTCATCCAGCCGCCTAAGGCACTGCGGATCCCCGCTTTGAGCTGCCCGAAGGAAGTCCCCCCAGGAGGGAGATGAGACCTTTGCAAGCACCACCGGGATGCTGGCATAAAGTTCCAGACAGCCGATATTGCCGCAGGGACAGCGGGGTCCGTGGAAATCGATGGTGGTATGTCCCAGTTCTCCGCCGAATCCTTTGTGCCCCTCATACAGCTGATGGTTGACCATGATGCCGGCTCCGATACCGTTGGTGACACCCACATACAGGAAATGTGGGATCTCCACCGCC
>DOHE01000016.1 GCA_003535395.1 Clostridiales bacterium
GGCTGCTACCGTACAGATCCGTTCCGTATCCCGTGGTATCCTGCGCTACCAGGATGATTTCTTCCATTCCGTGTTCGGCCATCCGCCGGGCGTCCTGAAGCACGCTGTCAAATTCCCGGCTCTGATAGGGTCCCCGGATCTCCGGGATAATGCAATATGTACAGCAGTTGCTGCATCCCTCTGCGATTTTNNTTTTCAGATATCCATAGAAGTCCGGAGTGGTAAAAGTACGGGGCCCGTCATGCCATGACACATTTTGCAGGAGCGAGAAATGATTTTTTTCAGTCCTGCCCTTGATCGCCTGTTCTAAAATCCCGGCAAGACGGATATAGTCCCTGGTGCCGGTAATGATGTCCACCTCGGGAAAATGTTTCCCGATCTCCTCCTGGTACCTTTGGGACAGACATCCTGTAACAACCAGCAGCCGGCAGTTGTTTTGTTTGTATTCCGCCATCCGGAGGATGGTTTTAATCGCTTCTTCCTTGGCGGAACGGATGAAGCCGCAAGTATTCACAATGATGATCTGCGCTTCCTCCGGATCCGGGGTGATGTCAAAGGATCGACTCAGCAGTCCCAGCAAGTTTTCACTGTCGACCCGATTTTTCGGGCAGCCCAGGGATACCAGCCCTGCTTTGATCCTGGATTCTGAAATCAAGTCGCCCGTTTTTGTCATAGTGTCAACCCCAGGAGTTTTTGTTCAAAACCGGACAGATTCAGCCCCCGGGGAATATACACCCGTACCATTTCCAGTTGCTTCGCCGGGTCAAAGTAAAACACTCCGCCACCGGCCAGTACTCCGTATTTGTAATACCTGGCTGTTATTTCCAGAGTGATGCTGTTATAGTACCCGGTAGGATAGGCAATGGCGTTCACAGGTTGACCTGTCAGTTCCCGGAGGATAGACTGGGACTGTTTAAGCTGGCGTTCTGCTTCCTCCGGGGAAAGAGCCGTCAGGGATCCATGATCCAGGGTATGGCTTTGAAAGCTGATCAGCCCCGTCATCTGTTTTATGTCCTGTACAGTAAGGATGGAACCGCCGCCGATAAAATCCGTACAAAGGAATATAACCGCAGGAAATCCGTACCTGCTTAATATGGGGTATGCATTGATTAAATTGTCCCGGTAACCGTCGTCAAAGGTGATGACCACAGGTTTTTCCAGACGGGCCGCCTTCATCTCGAAATCATCAAAAGTAATGGGAGTGTATCCATGGTCGTGCAGGTATTTCATCTGTTCTTCAAATTCTGCCGGTCGGACAAACATTTCCTCCAAACCGTATGTGGTATCTGAAATGCCATGATAATAAAGTATCGGAATGGCTTTCCCCTGTCTGATGGTCAACGGGGCGGGGGATGATGCAGCAGCCGCAGCCGGATCGCTTGTCACGGCAGCCAGGGTTTTTGTCACGGATTGTTCTTCCCCTTTATAAAAAGCACTGCATCCGGCGGTTAATAAAAGGCAAACCACCAATGTAAGCCATCTTCGTATCAGTCTCCATTTTCCCGGCATCCCTGCGCTCCTGTCCTCTGTAAGACGGCCCTGATCACACCCGGAGTAAAACCGCGGTATTTTAAAAAAGAAATGATCTTTTTAAAATCACGCAGGCCCCCTTGAAACACGCCGGAGCCAAACTTCTGCCGGGTAATTTCAAGTGCCGTCTTAAAGTCGTTCATTTCATATTCGGATAATACATCGTCTGCAAGGCCGGAGTCAATCCCCTTTTGCCGGAGCACAGCCTTCATCCTGCCGATGGATACAGGGCGGCTTCGCAGCATGATCCGGACTTTTCTGCTGGCATACGCCCTGTCATCCAGGTATTTCTCCTCTCGAAGCTGCCTGAGGGTAAATTCAATGATATCTTCGGCATACCCTTTCCTTTCAAGGCAGCGCTGAACATCCATGCAGCTTCTTCGCTGAAAACCGGTATACCGGACCGCATCCCGCATTGCCTTTTCTTTCATGCTCATGAATCGGCAGCTTCCCCGGCGGGACTGAACAGCTCCTCAGATTCAGAGGTACGGATGCTTCTTAAGTTGCTGGTTTGGGAGTCTTCCCGGATCCTGGTCTCTACCTCCGCCATCATAGACGGATTGTCTTTCAAAAACTTCTTGCAGTTGTCCCGTCCCTGACCGATGCGCTGTCCATTGTATGAGAACCATGTCCCGCTTTTTTCAACGATCCCCAGGCTGACGGCGATGTCGAGTATATTTCCTTCTTTGGAAATGCCCTCGCCATAGATGATATCGAACTCCACTTCTTTAAAAGGAGGAGCCAGCTTGTTCTTTACGATTTTTGCCCGGGTCCTGTTTCCGATGGGTTCGGTCCCTCTGCGAAGGGTGTCGGTTTTACGCACTTCCATCCGTACACTGGAATAAAACTTAAGAGCGCGTCCTCCGGGAGTCACTTCCGGGTTGCCATAAGTGACCCCAACCTTTTCCCGCAGCTGGTTGATGAATACTGCGGTAGCCTTGGATTTGCTCATGACTCCGGCCAGCTGCCGCAGCGCCTGGGACATCAGTCTGGCCTGCAGTCCCACGTGGGAATCCCCGATGTGTCCGTCGATCTCTGCCTTTGGGACCAATGCAGCGACAGAATCGATGATGATGATGTCCACCGCCCCGCTTCTTGCGAGTTCTTCCGTGATCTCAAGCGCCTGTTCCCCTGTATCCGGCTGGGCTACCAGCAGGTTGTCGATATCCACGCCCAGGTTTTTTGCATAGATGGGATCCAGGGCATGCTCTGCATCCACGAATGCGGCAACACCTCCGGCCTTTTGAGCTTCCGCAACGGCATGCAGTGCCACAGTGGTTTTACCGGAAGATTCGGGTCCGAATATTTCAATGATCCTGCCCCGGGGAAGCCCGCCGATCCCAAGGGCGATATCGATGGCAAGAGCCCCGGTGGGGATCACCTCGATGGCGGTCACATTCCTGTCCCCAAGTTTCATCACGGCGCCTTTTCCAAACCTTTTTTCTATTTCGGACAAAGCCATTTCCAAAGCTCTTTTTCTTTCCATCATCCCGGTCGCCTTTCGGCACACCCCCTTTGAAGAATAAACGAACATTGGTTCGCCTTTATTATAAGCCGCTGGAAAAACGGTGTCAACAAACTTTTACTGCTATTTTTCGCAACCTATTTTTCGCAACTTCCCCTGCGGCTCGGATGCCTGCTTAAAAGTTTCCCGGCTGTCAGCAATAAACGGCGGAAAATATCGGAAATCTCCTGAAGACGCAGTGCAAAACCTGCCATAAAAAACACCGCGGCTCCTGCCATCGCTTTGAACATCAGCAGCAGAAGTTCCCCTGTTTTTCCCTCCGGAACAGGGATCACCCTCATGGCGAGCACGACCAGAGCCATTAACAGGGTAGCCAAAGCGGTTTTTCCGGAAAATGCAAGAATCCTGTCCAGGTAAATGCCCTGAAGCTTACGATCCATGATCCCAAGCAGCAGCAGGCAGTTTACTATGCTGGACAGAGAGTATGCCGCCGCCATGATGAGCACATGGCGGAACACGTGATAAAAAACAAAGCAAAGCATGATATTGACAGCCATGGTCGCAATGCCGCAATACAAAGGTGTCTTGGTATCGTTGGTGGCATAAAAGGCGCGGTTCATCACGATGACAACAGACTGAAACACCAGAGCCAGTGAAAAATACAGCAGCATGCTGCCAGCCATCGGTATGTAGTCCGGGTTGAAACCGCTTGAAAACCGAAACACCGCGGACACAATCTCCCGATTCATGACCATCATGCCGACAGCTGCGGGCATGGTAAGCAGCACCACCACCCGAAGGGCTTTTTGCAAGATGGATTTGTATTCTCCAAGATCGCCCCGGGCCAAATGCGCGGATAATGCGGGCAGGATCGCGATCCCGATCCCTTGAGCCACGATTCCCAGAGGCACCTGCCAGGTTTTGTCCGCCATATTGAGGGCGGTGACACTGCCTTCCGGAAACAGAGTGGCAAAGGTAGAAGATATGACCAGATTCAACTGAATGATGGATGAGGCGATGAGGGATGGAACGGCATACCGCACCATCCGGTGGAATCCCCTGTTGTAAATGTAAAAGCGGAATTCATAAAGCCGCATGTTAGGAATGGCAAATATCAGCTGGATAATAAAATAAATCAGGGCGCTGGCTACCACTCCCCAGGCTACCGCCGGCAGGTTCTTTCCCCCAAACAGGGCAATGCTGACACAGCTGCCGATGTTATAAATGGAAGGGCCGTAAGCAGCCGCGGCAAACCGGTTGTAAGAGTTAAGGACTCCGTTGACCAGGCCGGCAAGCATCAAAAATACCACAGACGGAAACAGGATGCGCGTGACGGTGACGGTTTCCTCTTCTACCAGTTGTCCTTTGTAACCTACGGCAAACAGACGCACCAGCGGTTTGGCAAACACGATCCCTAAAATGCAGGCAGCGATCGAAATAAGCAACACCATATTGATGAAAGTCCCTGCGACATGCCACCCCTGTTTTTCCCGTCCCTTGGCAATATACCCGGTGAGCATGGGGATCAGGGCCGCTGCGATGGCTCCGCCCACCAGCATCTCATAAAGAAGTCCCGTGATCCTAAATGCCATGTTGTATGCATCGGAACTGGCTGCATCCATCAGGTTGGGTACCAGCATTTCCCGTAAAAAACCTGTCAGCCGGCTGATGAGTACAGAGGACATGACGATGGCAACTGCACCGGAAAGTCCTCTTCTATTTATCATGTACGTGTTTTTCCTTTCCGGAAGCTGTTTCCATCAATTTGCGCCGCAGCAGGTCGAATGCATTTAATTTTGCCATATTGCGGATCCTGGCCCGGTCTCCGGTCAGATCGATCCTTTGTGTTATCGTATCACTTGCATCCGCCAGGGCAATATATACAAGACCCACAGGTTTTTCTGCCGTTCCACCGGCAGGTCCGGCGATTCCTGTGACTGCGATCCCAAAATCTGTTTTCATGATCCTTCGTACCCCTTCGGCCATCTCCGCTGCAG
>DOHE01000027.1 GCA_003535395.1 Clostridiales bacterium
GTGATCCTGACTGTTTTTAAGATACTTACCGGAGAAGTATATAATACACCTGCCGCGGGGAAAAAGACCACGCAGGCAAAAGCTGCAACGACCTTAAGCAGTTCAGTGAAAGCCACTCCGGGGAATGCTTCAGGTGCTCCTGGAACCGCGACCGGGACTGTTTCGACCGGAGGGAGCCAGACCTATACCGTTCAAGCGGGCGACTCCCTTTCAAAAATCGCAAAACAGTTTTATGACTCTGAAGCGCAGACCTATATCAAACTGATCCAGGATGCCAATAATATCAAGGATGCTTCCGTGATCCAACCCGGAGATGTGCTGAAAATCCCGCCGAAGCCTTAAGATGGTGTTTATCCCGTTCAGTTGCTCCGAGCCGACAAATTCAACAAAAAAATTGCACAGGAGAAATAATGGATGAATACAGCCTGTTTTCTTGGAATTGACATTGGCACATCCGGCACAAAAACGGTTCTATTCCGGATGGATGGAACAACAGCAGCATCCGCGACCCGGGAATATCCCCTGTATCAACCCCACAACGGCTGGGCAGAGCAGGATCCCGGGGACTGGTGGGATGCTGTATGTGAAACCATCCGTGATATACTGGCAAAACCGGGTATCCATGCGGAGGATATCAAGGGCATCGGGTTGTCCGGACAGATGCACGGCGCGGTATTCCTGGACAAAGAAGGCAATGTACTGAGAAGATCCATTATATGGTGTGATCAGCGTACAGCCGAAGAATGCGAAGACATCACCCGTACCGTTGGAGCGCAGCGACTTGTGCAGATCACAGCGAATCCAGCTCTGACAGGATTTACCGCATCCAAGATCCTCTGGGTGCGGAAGCATGAACCTCATATATTTGAAAAAGTGCGGAAAATACTGCTTCCCAAGGATTATATCCGTTACCGGCTTACAGGTATTTTTGCCACGGAAGTGTCCGATGCTTCGGGCATGCAGCTGCTGGATGTACCTGGAAGGAAGTGGAGCGGGGAGGTCCTTGAAAAGCTGGAACTGGATCCGGATCTGCTGGCAAGGGTATACGAATCCCCGGAGATTTCCGGTGAAGTGTCAAAGGAAGCGGCAGACCTGACGGGTCTGAATGCAGGCACACCGGTGGCAGGGGGAGCAGGGGATCAGGCCGCAGGTGCTGTAGGCAACGGGATTGTGCGCAGCGGGGTATTATCCTCTACGATTGGAACATCCGGTGTGGTGTTTGCCTTTTCAGACGATGTGATCATCGATCCTGCTGGCCGGGTCCATACCTTTTGCCATGCTGTGCCCGGAAAATGGCACGTGATGGGGGTCACCCAGGCAGCCGGGCTTTCATTGAAATGGTTTCGGGACAATTTCTGCGGAGAAGAGATTCAGAAAGCATTGGAACTGGGAGTTGATCCTTACCAGATAATGGATTCTGAGGCCGCAGGTGTACCTGCCGGATGCGATGGTCTTTATTATCTGCCCTACCTGATGGGGGAGCGGACGCCTCACCTGGATCCATATGCCAGGGGAGTGTTTTTTGGATTGTCTGCAAAACACGGCAAAACGGATATGTTGCGCAGTGTCATGGAAGGAGTTGTGTACAGCCTGCGTGACTGTATTGATGTGATCCGTGAAATCGGGATCGAGGTTTTCGAGGTCCGGGCTTCGGGGGGAGGAGGGAGAAGCCCCTTGTGGCGCCAAATGCAGGCGGATATGTTCGGTCAACCCATTGCCACGGTGAATTCCAGCGAAGGACCGGCTCTGGGCGCAGCGTTGCTTTCTGCTGCAGGTACCGGGTTTTACGATTCGATACAGGCAGCGTGTGATGCGGTGATCAAGCGCCGGACGACTCAGGATCCGGATCCGGACACCCAATTGAAATATGAGCGGTATCATCAATTGTACAGGAAGCTGTATCAGGACTTGAAGCCGGATTTTAAGAAGCGGGCCGAGCTTTTTTACTGAACCTGATGCGTTAAACCATTCGCAATCATTTCTGCAAGACTTATAAAAAGGTATTTTTCGCTGCAGTATACTACAGCGAAAAAATTATTCAACCTTGCAGAAATGATGCGTAAAACCATTCGCAATCATTTCTGCAAGACTTATAAAAAGGTATTTTTCGCTGCAGTATACTATAGCAGTGTTTTTTCCAGTCTGAAAATAAGCAGAAGAGGATTCCACAAAAGATTGTTGATTTATTAACAATCTTCGCTTATAATATGGCCGTGATGCTTTGAAACGGATCGAAAGGATGGGAATGAAATGTCACACAAGACTTGCTGCTGTTCGTTGGATGACCCGCGTTTTGAAAGGCTGGATGAGATCATCAAAGAATACAGGCATATGAAGGGAGCGTTGATACCAGTCCTTCACGAGGCCCAGATACTGTTCGGATATTTACCGCTGGAAGTGCAGACACGGATATCCGAAGGATTGGATATCCCCCTGGCTGAGATATATGGAGTTGTGACCTTCTATACCCAGTTTACGCTGAACAGGAAGGGGACTTACAAGATCCAGGTTTGCATGGGAACGGCCTGTTATGTAAAGGGTGCATCCCAGGTATTGGATGAACTCAAGTCGGAACTGGGCATTGCCGTCGGACAAAGCACTCCGGACGGGCTATTTTCTCTTGAAGCCTGCCGGTGTATCGGCGCTTGCGGCCTTGCACCCGTGATCATGATCAATAGTGATGTGTATGGACGGCTTGTTGCGGATGATATCCCTGGTATCCTGAAAAGGTACAGGACATCCGCAGGGATTGAAAAGGCCGGTTGAGGGATATTATGTTGAGAGGTGCTTTGAATGAGATCATTGAATGAACTCGAAGAAATCAGGAAAAAAGTGCTGGACAAAGTGGCTTTGCGCAAAGCCGCAGGCGGAGTGCGTGTCGTGGTGGGGATGGCAACCTGCGGCATTGCCGCCGGGGCTCAACCGGTCATGAATACATTTATCGAAGAAATCTCGAAGCGGGGCATAGCAAACACCTCGGTCACCATGACCGGATGTATTGGCGCATGCAGACTGGAACCTATCGTAGAGATATTCCAGGCTGATGGAAAAAGAACTACCTATGTAAAAATGACGCCGGAAAAAGCGCGACAGGTGGTTGCCGGGCACCTGGTCAACGGCAGGATCGTCAGTGAGTATACGGTAGGAGCGGAAGACTGAGCAAAGGCAAGGCGAAGGGGGATGGACATGCAAATATTCAGAAGTCATGTATTGGTGTGCGGGGGCACGGGGTGCACCTCGGCAAACTCGGAAAGGATCATCAACCTGTTGCAGGAATTCATCCGTGACAGGCATATCGATAATGAGGTCAAAGTCGTTCGTACCGGATGCTTCGGTATGTGTTCGGAAGGCCCTGTGGTCGTTGTATACCCGGAAGGGGCTATGTATACTCGGGTAAAAAACGAAGATGTCATGGAGATCGTCGACGAGCATCTGATCAAGGGACGGATCGTTAAGCGCCTTTTAGCCGGTGGCGAGGAAAAAACCGGCCAGTCCCTGTCCCTGGATATGGTGGACTTCTTCAAAAAACAGACCCGCATCGCGTTGCGTAATTGCGGAATCATCAATCCTGAGGATATAGAGGAATACATCGCCAACGACGGGTATATGGCGCTTGGGAAAGTGCTTTCCGACATGAAACCGGCAGAAGTGATCACTTTGGTAAAGAATTCAGGTCTGAGGGGGAGGGGCGGAGCAGGATTCCCTACCGGGACCAAGTGGGAGTTTGCAAGCCGATCTTCCGCAGACTGCAAGTATGTTTGCTGTAACGCAGATGAAGGAGACCCGGGGGCATTCATGGACAGAAGCGTGCTGGAAGGCGATCCTCATTCGGTGATCGAGGCCATGGCAATTGCTGGCTATGCCATCGGAGCCAGCCAGGGATATATTTACGTACGGGCAGAATACCCAATCGCTGTCAAAAGGCTGGGGATCGCCATTCGCCAAGCCCGGGAACTGGGACTTATCGGAAAGGATATCATGGGTTCCG
Organism: Clostridiales bacterium; assembly: GCA_003535395.1. GTDB lineage: Bacteria > Bacillota > Clostridia > UBA8921 > UBA8921 > UBA8921. The sequence continues at coordinate 3,989 of DOHE01000027.1, forward strand.
GTTTTGATTTTGATCTGGATATCCGATTGGGTGCCGGAGCTTTTGTGTGCGGCGAAGAAACGGCGTTGATGACTTCCATTGAAGGAAAACGGGGAGAGCCCCGAATTCGTCCGCCATATCCCACAACTTCAGGCTTATGGGGTATGCCCACCCTGGTGAACAATGTCGAGACCCTGGCAAATGTCCCGGCAATCATTCAGCACGGACCCGAATGGTATCGCTCAATTGGAACACCCAGCAGTCCGGGTACAAAAGTCTATACCATATTAGGGAATGTCAATGTCACCGGGTTGATCGAAGTACCGATGGGTATTTCTCTGCGTGAAATCATCTTTGACATAGGTGGCGGTCTGCCGGGCGGAGTGCCATTCAAGGCGGCCCAGACCGGTGGCC
>DOHE01000320.1 GCA_003535395.1 Clostridiales bacterium
CCTCGCCGGTAGTCGGATCCACTACATGCCCGTATACCGCCATTCGGGACGGGATATCCGTGACGCGTCTGTTCCTGTCCGCAGGCCGAAAAAACTTTTCTGATAATGGAAAGGCATCGGGACCGCTGATGCGGACGATGCCGATCCCGCCGTTCCCCGGCGGGGTTGAAACTGCTGTTATGGTATCCATTCACATCATCCCCGTCACTTGCAGGCAATGACCACTTTCCGGTTGGGTTCCTCCCCAATGCTGTAAGTCTTTACATACCGGTGGTTTTGAAGTGCTGCATGTATGATCCTTCTCTCATAGGGATTCATGGGCTCTAAAACCACGTTTCTCCTGTTTCTGCGGGCTTTCTCGGCCAGCCGTTCTGCCAGGCGCTCCAGCGTTTCTTCCCGCTTGCTTCGGTAATCTTCTGAATCCAGTATGAGTCTCTTGTATTTATGTTTGTCCTTGTTGAAAACCAGAGAAGCAAGATACTGGAGCGCATCCAGCACTTCCCCCCTGCGGCCGATGGCGATGCCTACATCCGGGCCTTCCAGGCGCAGGACCAGGGCATCCGAACTTTCACCGGGCATAGCGGTGATGTCTGCACCCATATTTTCAAAGATCCTGTCGAGGAAAGCGCATACCTTGCCCACGGTATCCAGTTTGATCCGGGCTCTGATCCTTGCTTCATGTTTTCCGAACATCCCCAAAAGACCCTTGTTGCCTTCCTCAAGCACCTCGATATCGGCGTATTCTCTGGGCCCTTCCAGTTCTTCCAGCGCAATGCTGATGGCTTCATCCACCGTTTTGCCGGTTTTTTCCACCCATTCTTCCATCATTCTTTCCTCCTTTTCCTGCATCAACGGGATCGATTGTCTTTGACTGGATCACGGGGAGACCCGCATTGGCCTCCGCTTCTTTTTCAACGATCCGCGCCACCAGGATCTGCTGTACCACGGCGGCCACGTTGCTTATCGTCCAGTAAAATCCGAGGCCTGCGGGCACCGTGAAGGATATGAAAACAGACATGAGCGGCATCATCAGGATCATGCTCTTGGACATTTGCTGCATGGACCCGCCGTCTCCCGCCGCAGGTTTTTTGGGGTCATTCTCCTTTTCCTTTTTTTTCAGCTTGCCGGTGGAGTACTTGCCAGCCAGCCAGGCTGTCAGTCCGGCCAGGATGGGGATCAGCAGCAAAGGCACGTAAATCTTCCAGTCCGGACCTAAAAGGGTGCCGGTATTGATGGTGGGGGTCCGACCCAAGTCAATGAGGCCAAACAGGAATTTGGTGTTGATGAGCTCTCCGGAGGATATGGCGGTCTGCCCGGCCTGCAGCACCCCTGAATCCACCACATACCGGTTGGCTTCCTGGATCGTGGCGTCCACAGAAGAAGGATCCAGCTGGTTGAAAAAATTTACGATGCTGATATCCCCCTGTACCGTTCCCGGTACAAACCCCTTCACTTCCATAATGAATTTCTTTAAAACAGCGAGCATCTCAGCAGACTTCCCGTACATGTATTTAAGCGGGCTGGAGATCACCCAGTAAAGAGCAATGAGGATGGGAAACTGCAGCAGCATGGGAAGACATCCCCCCATAGGGCTGGCCTTGTGTTCCTTCATCAGCTTCATCTTTTCCTCGGCCGCTTTGTTTTTATCATTCTTGAACCGGCGGTCGATATCGCTCATTTGAGGAGTGAGCTTTTGCATCAGCACCGAAGACTTGGTCTGCTTTATGGACAGGGGAAGCAGCACAAGCTTGATGAATACTGTAAATAGAATGATGGCCAGGCCGTAGTTGTGGAAGCCAACCGTTTCATAGATGAGCTTCATGAGCGCCCCCAGCGCTTTAGATATTTGTTCCAAATTCATCTCCCTTTCTGTGTCTTAAGGTGCGTTGTGCGGTCTGAGGCACCGGATCAAATCCGCCTTCATGAAAAGGATGGCACTTCAGCAGTCTCCGGACAGCCAAAAAACTGCCGCGAACAACACCATGGGAATCAATGGCTTCCCTGGCATATTCGGAGCAGGTAGGAACAAACCGGCAGCATGAAGGTTTCACGGGGGACAGAATTTTCCGGTAAAAAGCGATGATGCCAAGGAGTACCGTTTTCATGTTTCCTCTTCCCTGCCATTGGCCTTCACCGATTCCTGCCCGGGAGTGGCCAGGTTCAATTTCCTTATCAAGTAACCCATTTCCTTTTCTATCTCTCCATACAGCGGCAATACCGGGGCAGGTCTTGCCGAAAAAACCAGGTCATATCCGGGGAGGATCCCCGCGGCTTTGCCCCGGTAACTTTCCCGCATAAGACGTTTGAGTCTGTTGCGCTCCACACTTCCCCCGCATTTGAGCCCTGCAGCAAAACCGACCCGGGTAACAGAGGTCCTGTTGGATAATGCATACAACACCATGTGCTTTCCGGCCAAAAATCTGCCCTTTCTGTAAACTCTGGCAAATTCATGGTTCTTTTTCAGTATCAAGCGTATTCACCGGACCCGGAAATCAAGCTCTGAAAACAAAAAGACCACACGTTTGCGCGGTCTTCATGCTGAAAGGATCTCTCTTCCCTTCTGCCTGCGTCTCCTTAGGATCTTTCTGCCGCCGGCAGTTTTCATTCTCTTCCGGAAACCGTGCACTTTGCTTCGATGCCTGTTGTTCGGTTGGAATGTTCTAAGCATCCCTCATCCACCTCCCTTTTTTGGGGACATCGTATAAGATTATATGGAGCCACTG
>DOHE01000140.1 GCA_003535395.1 Clostridiales bacterium
AAGATCCCACCAAGGTGGATCGGTCTGCTTCCTATGCCGCCAGATATGCTGCCAAAAATTTGGTAGCAGCCGGTGTTGCCACCCGGTGCGAGATCCAGCTGGCCTACGCTATCGGCGTAGCCCATCCCATTTCGATTCGGGTGGACTCCTTCGGAACCAGCAGCTTGTCAGAAGAACAGCTGATCCAGCTGGTAACCCGGCATTTTGATTTCAGGCCGGCAGGCATCATCCGCATGCTGGATCTGCAAAAGCCGATTTATCGGAAGACGGCTGCATACGGACATTTTGGAAGGGACGACGTGCTGTTCCCTTGGGAAATGACGGACAAGGCACAGGCGATTCAGGCAGATGCTGCCCGGATGCGCTGAGCGTTTCCCCGGTGTCATACATCCCCTTCACTGCATACTCTGTGGTGGAGGGGTTTTATTATGATGGCTGCCGGTGATTTTGCCAAAGCTTTTGGCGGGCTGGTCCGGGGCGCTCCCCTGGACGTCACGCTTTTCACTTTGACTATGTTTTTTGCTGCATGGGGCCTGCTGGATCTCCTCCGGGGTGTCTGGCAGTGGCTGGCCCGGAACCGGAACAAAAATTGACGGATCTGCGGTCAAAATTGAGCGGATACCGGGAAGTATGGTATAATCCTTTTCATGGAAATACTGGAAGGAAGAATCGACGAGATCATTTTTCGGAATGAACGCAACGGATGGACAGTCTGTATCCTGGAGAGGGAGGCGGACGAGGTTACCCTGGTGGGAAGCATGCCTTTCATCCTGGAAGGGGAACACATCCGGGCCGAAGGGTCATGGACGGTACACCCGGAATACGGCCGTCAGCTGAAAGTGGAGAATTATGAAAAGGTGCTGCCCCGCGAAGAAGAAGCCATAGAGCGTTATCTGGCCTGCGGGTTATTCAAAGGGGTGGGGCAGGCCACGGCAGCCCGAATCGTGCGGGCCTTCGGCGGGAAAACGTTTGATATCCTGCTGGAGGATCCGGGACGGCTTTCAGAACTTAAGGGAATCCCCCTTGACAAGGCACTTGGCATTGGAAAATGTTTTGCGGAACAGCAGGAAATGGGCAAAATCATCCTGTTCTTTCAGCAATACGATATTGGGACAGCGTATGCCGCGCGGATCTACAAGGCACTGGGCCGGGATACCCTGGATCGGATCATGGCGGACCCCTATCAGCTGCTGGATTTCGACTTAAGTTTCCGGGTGGTGGACAAGATCGGAATGGAGACCGGGTCCGATCCCGGACGGGAATCCCGGATCCTGGGAGCTTACCGGTATGTGCTGATGAAGGCTGCATCGGAAGGTCACGTGTATGTACCCCGACTGCAGCTATCTTCCTACACCGCGGACATGCTGGTGCTGGACCTGGAGCAGGTCGACGGGGCTCTTTCCGGATTTCTCGCTGCCGGAAAACTGCGCCAGGATACCAGCCCAGGAACAGAATCCGGGATCTATCTGAACGCATATCACCTGGCGGAGTGCTATACCGCCAGAAAACTTCAGGCATTGGCCAGCCTGAGATTTCAAACCGACGAGCATGTCATTGAACGCTGTATTGCCCGTGTGGAGGCAGAGGAAGGACTGACCCTGGCCCGGGAGCAGGCGGAGGCGATCCGGCAGGCCATGGCCCAGGGAGTCATGATCATCACCGGAGGACCGGGCACCGGGAAAACCACGATCATCAAAGCGATTTTGACCCTTTTAAACCAGGATCTGGTCCGGGTCGCCCTGGCAGCTCCCACGGGACGGGCAGCCAAGCGCATGTCGGAAACTACTGGCCGGGAGGCAAAAACGTTGCATCGTCTCTTGGAGACCAGTTTTTCAAGGGATGGAGAAGAGCCGGTTTTTTTAAGGGATGAAAACAATCCATTGGATGTGGAAGCGATCATTCTGGATGAAATGTCTATGGTGGATATTTTGATGATGAGTGCCCTTCTGAAGGCGATCCGCCCCGGGACCCGGCTGATTTTAGTCGGAGATGCAGATCAGTTGCCTTCTGTGGGTCCGGGGAGCGTACTTAAGGATATCATCCGAAGCGGGGTCTTATACACTGTCAAACTGACAGAAATATTCCGGCAGGCAAGGGAAAGCCGGATCATTGTCAATGCTCACCTCATCAATGGGGGGGTGGCCCCGGACCTTTGCCTGCAGGAAGGGGATTTTTTGCATTTGCCCCGGTCTTCCCCGGCAGAAATCACCCAAACCATCTGCCGGATCGTGCAAAAGGATATTCCGGAGTATTACGGGTATGACCCAATCAAACAAATTCAGGTATTAAGCCCGTATAAAAAGGGCGAGACCGGAGTCTGGCAGCTGAACACCGCACTGCAGCAGGTACTCAATCCCAAGGCAGTGGGAAAGCGAGAGCGGTCCAGCCATGGCTTTGTTTTTCGGACAGGCGACCGGGTGATGCAGGCAAAAAACAACTACGATCTTCCCTGGCTGAAACCTGCACGGAACGGAACCCCGGAAGAAAACGGGCTTGGGATCTTCAACGGAGACCTTGGGATCATCACCGGCATGGATTTGGAAGAAAAGAAAATGATGGTGCTGTTCGACGGGGATCGGGAAGTGGACTACGATTTCGACATTTTAGAGGAATTGATGCCGGCATATGCCATTACTGTGCACAAGAGCCAGGGAAGTGAGTTTCCGGTGGTGGTATTGCCCCTGTACCCCGGGCCTTCCGTGTTGATGGCACGAAATCTGCTGTATACCGCAGTCACCCGCGCACAAAAGCTGGTGGTCACGGTGGGACGGGAAGAAGTGCTTATCGCCATGATCCGTAACAACCGGCAAAGCCGAAGATTTTCTGCTTTGGAAGAGCGGCTGCGGGAGGGGATCGAATGAAGGAGAGACCTGTGATCGGCAGGTCAGGAACATTTTCCTGGCTGGATTTCATTTACCCGCCTCGCTGCGCGTTTTGCGGCGAGGTCCTGGAACCGGGGAGTGCAAGCCATTATGGAAATAATTGGGATTTTGCTGCGTGTGACATATCTGCAGGCTATATGCAAACGGGGATGTCCCGGGTATGTACGGACTGCAGGGGAAAGATCCGTGTGCTCGGGGATTTCAGCCGCTTGGGAATGGATACATTTTCCACGCTGCACTGTGACGGCATGGCGGCAGTATTCGCATACCAGGGTCTTGTGCGGCATGCCATGAGCCGGCTCAAATTTCATGGGAAGGCCAGCGTGGGTCTGACATTTGCTGCCTTTCTCGCGGCCCGGCTGGCAAGGACCCGCGATCTTCCGCCGCTTGATTCGTTTCATGGAGTGATCCCCATCCCTATGCACAGGAGAAAGGAAGCCCGGCGCGGATTCAATCAGGCTGAGATGATTTCCGGGGAGTTCTGCAGGCTGACCGGACTGGCCCATATGCCGAAAATTCTAAAAAAAAACCGGGATAATGCGAAGCAGCACCGATCCTCCGGTATCGTCCGCCAGGATAATATTTCCGGTACTTTCACTGCTTGCGACCCGGCACGGATTTCCGGGCACACTCTTCTTCTCATCGACGATGTGATCACCACCGGATCTACTCTGGATGAAGCCGCCAAAGTTCTGAAGCAGGCAGGAGCCGCCTTTGTTTTTGGTGCTGCTGCAGCCGCAGGGCGTGGAGAACTGGTCAACGCAGCAGAATCAAATAGGAATCCATATGGACACGGGAAATAATGTGCCATATAATATAAAGTACCATATCTTGATCAGGAGGGATCCATCATGGCGTTTTTAGACAATTTGGGGAAGAAGATCGGCGATATTGCCCAGACCACGGCCAAAAAATCCAGTGAGATGATCGAAGTCACCAAACTGAACATGGCGATCAACAGCGCTGAAGACAGCATCAAGAAGATTTATGTCTCGATCGGCGAGTACACCTACAAACAGTTTGAGGACAATGCACTTCAGGATCCTTATCTTCTGGATCTCAGCAACCAGATCAAGGCCCAAAAGGACAAGATCGCCGAAATCAGGCAGAAGATCAACGAAGTAAAAAACATTTCCATCTGCAGCAGTTGCGGAGCCGAAGTGGACGCCAACAGCGCTTTCTGTGCCAAGTGCGGCAACCGGATGGAAGTCAAACAGACGGCAGCCAGCGAAGGGCCCGTCTGTCCCAACTGCAAGGCCCAGGTAGCCCCGGGTGCTGCTTTTTGCAACAGTTGCGGCGCAAAACAGGGATAAAACCGGAATATAAAGGAAACATCCGATGTTTGAACTCAATGAAATACTGCTGCTGGTTGTACCGCTGGTACTGCTGCATTATGGCCTGGCAGTCTACTGTATCGTGGACATCCTGCGCAACGGGCCCAAAAATCTGAACAGGACAGCCTGGATCCTGCTGGTTCTGTTGTTCCAGTTTTTCGGGTCTGTGGCGTACCTGCTGGCAGGAAGAAAGGGCTCAGCGAATGATCAGGGCAGCGGGGATCCATAAGTCATTCCAGGGGAACCGGGTTTTAAATGGGATTTCTCTTCAGGTGAACTCTGGGGAGATCTATGGATTTATTGGACCCAACGGGGCTGGAAAAACAACCACCATGAACATCCTGGCCGGGCTGCTCAGCGCGGATGCAGGCATCTGTGAAATCGGCGGAAAGCCTGTGTCTCCCGGGCGCTCAGGGCCAGTGGGCGTATGCGGATACCTGCCGGAGGAACCGAGGTTTTATCCCTTTTTAACAGCGGAAGAATATTTGATGCTGATCGGGCGCGTATCCGGAATGGAGATGAAAGCTGCCCGTACCCGGGCGATGGAACTGCTGGAACGGACGGGGATCGCAAAAAGCAGCCGCAGAAGGATCGCCGGGTATTCCCGTGGCATGCGGCAACGGCTGGGGCTGGCTTCCGCTTTGATGCACAGCCCCCGGGCGCTGCTGCTGGATGAACCTTCTTCTGCCCTGGATCCTGCCGGACGCCGGGAAATGGCAATTGTTCTCAATGAACTGCGGCAGGAGGGCATGGCCATCCTGTTGTCCACGCATATCCTAAGTGACCTGGAACACATCTGCGACCGGGTGGGCATTCTGCTCAAAGGTTGCATGGTGCTGGAAGGCCGGCTGGATGATATCCTGACGGAGTATGCCGCTCCCGGTTTTGACTTGCAGCTGCTTCATCCTGCGACACTCGAGCTGCTTGAACTGCTAAGGGGGATGCCCTGTGTGCGCCGGGTGGAAACGCAAGAAGCCGGGCTGCTGGTAAGGATCGAAACCTTGCAGCCGGAGACGGAGGTCAACCGTATTTTTCCCATACTGCAAGAACAGAAGATCCCCGTGAGCGGGATAATGATGCGAAAAGCCAATTTGGATGATGTTTTCGGGAAGGTGGTGTCCCGGGATGCATAGTTTTCAGGCTTTTTTGAGCAAAGAGTTCCGGGAGCTGCTGAGGACCCGCAGGATACTGGTTTTTTTTATTGCCATCGGTTTTTTTGCTTTGCTTGACCCGGTGATGCTCAGGGTGCTCCCGGAGATCCTCAAAGCCCAGATGGGTGGGCCGGAAGGAAACTTTCCGCTGGAGGCCATGGGGATCACGCTGTCCCAGGCGGCTGCACTTAAAAATTTTTCCGGGGACCTGTTTGAATTATCCACGCTGGTGGTGGTGCTGGCCATGATGAACCTGGCGGCAGGCGAACGAAGCCAAAAGACTCTGATCCTGCCCCGGATGGCAGGCCTCGGACCAACAGGTGCCGTGTGGGCCAAGTTGCTGGTCAACGGGACAGCGCTTGCAGTCCTGACAGCAGGAGGATTTGCCACGGCTTATGTCTATGCCGGGCTTATTTTTCCGGCGGGAGAGAAACTGGAATTCGGACCGGTGATGCTGGCAGGTTTGTTCCATGGCCTGCATTTCATTTATTTGACTTCCCTGGTGCTGTTTTTCGGCAGCCTGACCGGCAAGGGCGCGCTCACAGCGGTGTTCACGATGGGAACCGCATACGGCGGAGCGGCGCTGTCAGCCTTGCTGCCCAATATTTCAGATCACCTTCCGTATGCTGTGATGGAGCGGGCGACGGCATTCTCCGGGTTTGGGGAGGCCACTTCCGGCATATTCATATTGCTGGGGACGACCCTGTTGCTTTGTTTTTTGTCAGGGAGTATCCTGAGAAGAAAAATTGTATAGAAATGGAGAAATCAATGGAAAACAGGGATATTTTCAAAGTGAGACTGGGGCGTACCGGGCTTGAAGTTTGCGGGACAGGCTTCGGGGCCCTTCCCATCCAGCGTGTCTCCACTGCGGAAGCGGTGCGGTTGCTGCAAAAAGCTTACGCCAATGGGATCGATTTTTTTGACACGGCCCGGGGATATTC
>DOHE01000299.1 GCA_003535395.1 Clostridiales bacterium
GGATAGAGCAACGGCCTTCTAAGCCGTAGGTTGCGTGTTCGAGTCGCGCAGGGCACGCCAATGTTAAACCCTACAGCCGCAATGGTTGTAGGGTTTTAACATTTCTTGGAATAGCCTGTTTTTGTCGGATTTGGTAGCCATTTGGTAACCGGGCTTGAGATTTGATATCAGCATGCTTGCCCAGGTATACCGGAGACCGTGGAAAGTGAGGGACGGAAGGTTGTTCTTTTCCCGGAACTTGATAAACCATCCGGTGATGCTATCCGGGTGCATGGACGCTCCGTTCCATTGGGTGAGAATGTAATCATTCCTTTGGTTCCTCTGGCCCCGCCCACTGATCCCCCAGCCCTACAGGAGCAAATGGCGGTGCATCCCGACTGCTTTCTATAATTAGCATCCGCGCGCGTGTGGGGGAATTGCTGGCTGAACACTCCCGCCGGGCCGGAATCAGCTCGGAGCGGGTGCTCCGGGAACTGGCGCGACGGCGCTGTGGCGACGATCATGGCTCTCGACAGAGCAATCCGCTGCGGTAATGACAATGGCTCTTCGGTCTATGATGTTCGAGGACTGCTGTTTATATGAAAGGTTTAAGATTTACCAGTAAGGTAAATTTCTATTGACAAATGAGGAACGTCCTGTCATAATTAACCTATAAGGTAAATTTAATACGAGGTGATTCGTTGGTAATTGAGTATTCTACGCGAATTAAAGGAGGAAAACATTATGACGAGGAGTCGGAGTTATATAGCTACTCCACCCGGTTCCACAATAAAGGAACAGTTAGAGAACCGTGGTATGAGTCAGAAAGAATTTGCTTCTCGTATGGGTATGTCAGAGAAGCATATTAGCCATTTGATCAATCGGGAGGTTCAGTTAACACCAGATGCAGCAAATCGACTTGAGATGGTTCTTGGATTGCCTGCAAAGTTTTGGAACAATTTGGAGGCAATTTATAGAGACAAACTCGCTAAAGCCGAGGCTGAGAACTCTATGGGCGCTGATGCTCTAACAATTAAAAAGCTGCCGTATAAAGAAATGGCTGATAACGGTTGGGTTCCCGTAACAAGGCGAATCAATGAGAAGGTTATTGCACTGAGAAAGTTTTTTGAGGTCGTCGAACTCAGGCGGTTAGAAGACCGAAAACTAATTCCGGGAATTGCTTGTAGAAGGCAGGCTATCACAGAAAAAGCTGACTATGCATTGATTGTTTGGGCACAAAAGGCTAAGTTGGAAGCCCGCAATAGTGCCCTGTCTCCTATTAACCTTGAGCAGTTAACGGGGTGTCTGCCTCGAATCAGAAAGATGACCACTATGAAGCCAAGCGAGTTTTGCCCAAAACTTGTCAGCACCTTAGTCGATTGTGGAGTTGCCATTATTTTTTTACCACACATTGGCGGCTCGTTTTTACACGGTGCTACTTTTTACGATAAAAACAAAATCGTCATTGGTCTGACTGTTCGAGGAAAAGATGCAGATAAGTTCTGGTTCAGTTTATTCCATGAAATAGGGCATATTCTTCTTGGCCATCTTAATCAAGACGGCACTTCGGAAGAAGATGAGCTAAAGGCAGATGAGTTTGCAAAAGAGCAGCTTATTCCAAGTGAACAGTTCAAGCAATTTACTGCAAGAAACAACTTCGGGAGGGCTGATATCGTTAGCTTTGCCAAGCGTATTGAGATTGACCCTGGTATCGTTGCAGGACGCCTGCAGAAGGATGGTTATATCGAGTTTAGTTGGCACAACGATCTAAAAACCAAATATATGATTTCAGAATAAATTTTGTTGCTTGACGGTCAGGTATAAATCCATTATCATATAGTAAACAAAGTATACTAATGGCTGAAAACAAAACTCAAAACAGGGGGTGATCCCTGCAATGGATGTACTGAATATAGGTATTATGGTAGCAGATGTGATCGTGAAGACCGTGGACAGCCTGCCGGAGCGGGGGAAACTGCAGCTGGCGGACAGTCTCCAGCTTTATACCGGAGGATGTGCGGTGAGCAGCGCCATCAACATGGCCAGGATCGGCCTTTCCACCGGTATTATCGGAAAGGTGGGGGAAGACGGGTTCGGCCGGTTCATGATCGATGCGCTTCGCCGTGAACATGTGGATACCAGGGGCGTCGTTGCAGATCCGGATACGTCCACATCGGCTTCCATCGTTCTGGTGAGCGCAGACGGAGAGCGGACCTTTCTTCACTGTCTGGGTGCGGATGCGCAGTTTACCGGCGAAGAGATCAGCGATGCGTTGGTGGCAGAATCCCGGATCGTCTTTATAGGAGGGGCTATGCTGCTTCCCCGTTTCGACGGAGAACCCTGTGCCCGTTTTCTGGCCCGGGCCAGGCAGATGGGGAAAATCACGGCGCTGGATACCACCTGGGATTCCACTGGCCGCTGGATGGAGGTTCTGGCTCCCTGTATGCCTTATCTGGACTACTTCATGCCAAGCTATGAGGAAGCAGTACAGCTGAGCGGTCAGACTGAACCGGAAGCCATCCTGGATGAATTCCTGCGCCGCGGGGTGAAGACAGCAGTCGTGAAGCTCGGGAAAAAGGGTTGTATGATCAAGGATGCCGGGGGGGAGATACACCGGATCCCCACCTTTACCAGTATCAAACCCGTTGACACCACCGGCGCTGGAAACGCATTCACTTCAGGCTTTCTTACCGGCGTCGTGAAGGGCTGGAACCTTTATGACTGCGGTGTCTTTGCCAATGCTGCCGGCACGCACTGTGTCATGGCCGTGGGGGCGTCCACCGGCATCCGCCCGCTGGATGACATCATGGCATTTATCCGTTCGCATCCCCTGGAAGGCTGAAAAGGAGGCGTATAGAATATGGTGGACCGAACACAGCTGGATCTGGCCAAGTCCCGGGCGCTTTCATTCTTTGATAAAGCCGGGATCATACTGACAGATCGGGAGAAACAGGATCTGGAGGTGGCTGACTTTGGCCTGGGAGACCTGGAGCACAGCGGGCTGGAAATCGTCACTTACGTCAATACACAGCGCTGCTGTGCCAAGGAACTGATCCTGTTTCCCGGGCAAACCTGCCCGGAACACCGGCATCCTGCGGTAGAGGATTCCCCGGGAAAGGAAGAGACCTTCCGCTGCCGGTGGGGGCTTGTCTACCTGTATGTGGAAGGTCCACCGACAGCACAGCCAATGGCCAGACCTCCCATAGGCCGGGAGGCCTGTTATACGGTGTGGCATGAGGTGGTGTTACGGCCGGGAATGCAGTATACCCTGGCGCCGGACACCAGGCACTGGTTTCAGGGGGGGCCGGAGGGAGCCGTGGTTTCAGAATTTTCCACCCGAAGCCGGGATGAAGCGGATATTTTTACGGATCCTGAGATCCGTCGTCTGCCATAATGACGGATGCGGAGGAAATGATCATGCCAAAGTTGGTCCAGTACGGAGCCGGCAATATCGGGCGCGGATTCATCGGGCCGCTTTTTTCCGAAGCCGGTTATGAGGTCGTATTCATTGACATCAATACAGAGATCGTAAATCAGCTCAACAGGGACAGGGCATATCCCCTGCGCATCGTATCCCCTGCAGGCAGCAGGGAATCCATGGTCAAAAATGTCCGGGCGGTCCATGGCACGGATCAGGATGCTGTTGCCCGGGAGATCGCCACAGCTGAACTCCTGGCTACATCTATTGGGGCGAATATCCTGCCCCGGATCGCCGGGAACCTTGCAGCCGGATTCAGGACCCGCTGGCAGAGCGCAGGCGGCATAGCAGGTGCTATTCGCCCGCTGGACATCCTTCTGTGCGAGAACCTGCATCATGCGGCATCATATATGGCGAACTGGCTCCGGGAGGTGCTGCAGCCCGAGGAAATCCCTCTTTTTGAAAGGTCCATCGGTCTGGTGGAGACCTCCATTGGCCGGATGGTACCCGTCATGACGCCGGAAATGCAGGAAGGGAACCTGCTGAGGGTCATCGCTGAATCGTACTGTCTGCTTCCAGTAGACAAAGCCGCTTTTAAGGGACCTGTTCCCGAAGTACCAGGCCTTCTGCCTTTCAGTCCTTTCAGCTTTTATACCGACAGGAAGCTGTACATCCACAATCTTGGCCATGCGATGGCTGCTTACCTGGGAAACATCAGAAAATTTACTTACATATGGGAGGCGGTGGAAGATCCGGCGATCCGAAGTGTCTGTATCAGCGCCATGGGAGAATCTGCTGCCGCTCTTTCCAGGGAGTATGGCATCCCGTTTCAGGAGATCCAGAGTCATGTGGATGATTTGATGCAGCGCTTTGGAAATCGGATGCTGGGGGATACCGTAGACCGGGTCGGCCGCGACACCCTTCGCAAACTGTCAGCGGAAGACCGTCTGGCGGGGGCTGTCCGGCTGTGCCAGCGAAATAGCATCCATCCGGAACATATCTGCATGGGAATTGCGGCAGCACTGCTGTTCGATGGGGAGGATCCCTGCACACAGACCATACAGATAATGACCCGGGAAAAGGGACCGGAAACCGTGCTTCAATCTGTATGCGGTCTGGATCCCTGCAGTGAAGGCGATGCGGGAATCATCCAGGAAATATGCAGGCAGTACCGGAGACAGGCAGACCAGCTTGAAATCCGGAAATCCTATTAGATTTAAACAACAGGAAATTGGATTCGGTATTCCGGCTCAACTCCACAGTGAGACTTGTCAAATTGAAACTTACGGTAAGGGATTCGAATGGAGCTGCCAGTCCCGATGTTACTGGTAACCCCAGTGGACTGGGCAGTTCCGTGATCCTCTGACAACGATGCCCGGCCGTCTGCATCCAGCGCCCCGTTATCTGCATCCAGCGCCCCGCTATCTGCAGCCAGCGATGCCCGGCCATAAAGAAGCTCACCCCGGACTTTGGTCATTCCGGACGAGAGGTCCAGGATTTTATTCAGCCAGTCCATCCAGTTGCCAAGCTGGTCCAGTGGACGGTAGTGGACCCGTCGCACCACCCCGGCGGCTCCGAGCCGCGTGTGCCCCACCAGTACCAGGTGGTCCATGGCGCGGGTTGCTGCCACATACAATAACCGCTTGCGTTCCGCAATCAGTTTGTCCTTCAACCGCCGCCGGATGATCCGCTTGACAAGAGTTGGCTCTGATTCCCAGGCATTATCCGGATTCGGGGCATTGATGCCGATTTCCAGCCGCTCCTGCCTCCGAATCGCGGCGCCGCCCCCATTGCCGCCATTGCTGTTGCCGCCATTGCTGTTGCCGCCATTACCCCCATTGCCGCCATTGCCGTCCCCATTGCCGCCATTACCCCCATTGCTGTTGCCGCCATTGCCGCCCCCATTACCGCCATCGTCAATTTCCATCTGCCACGGCACCATGTCAGCGTGCAGCAACTCCCTTTCACCCAGGTTAAACCCTGCTCCCATATCCGGGACAAACACCATGGGGAACTCCAGGCCTTTGGACTGATGCACAGTCATCAGCTGCACTGCGCCTCCCAGGCTGATGTCCAGGTCCGCTTCCCCTTCATCTTCCAGGTATTCCACCCGGTCCCGGAGCCACCCGGCAAAATCCGGCAGTTCCATACCCTCCTCCACACTGACCTGCCGGGCATGGTCCAGCAGTTTTTCTATATTAGATAATGCCTGATCTCCCCGGGAACCCCGGCACAAGCTCAGGAAATAGCCTCCTTCATCCAGGACATGCCGAAGAAATTCCACCAGAGGCATCCGCCTGGACAATGGGATCCATCTGGACAGACATTTGCAGGCGTGGAGCAGGGATTCCCGGTCCTCCGGGGTAAATCCGGCAAAACCCCCTTCGTGCCTGGAAAATGCCCGCAGCTTTTCCCATAATTCGCCCCCCGTCCGTTCTGCGATGCCAGCCGGTTCTGCCGCCCCTGTCCGTTCTGCGATGCCGGCCGGTTCTGCCGCTCCCGCCCGCGACACGGCCCGATGGAGAAGATAGATCCCCGCATCAGAAATATGGCCGACCGGGGACCGCAGGAAGGCTGTAAGCGCTTCATTGTCAGCCGGATCGGCGAGAAACGCGATGAGGTTGGCCATATCCACTATTTCCGGCCGCTGGAAAAAGCCGCGGCCACGGACAACGGTGAAATCGATGCGATGGATCCGCAGCGCCTCTTCGTATGTTTTCATCATGGTCCGTCGGTTCAGCAGGATGGCGGCTGCCGGCCGGCCTTTCCGGGCATATTCCCGAACCCGCTGGTATTGGGGATCCTCCCCGGAAAAGACTTCCCGGATCTTGCCCACGATCAGCAGGGCTTCCTTGAAGTGAGGGCTCATCACCGGTTCCTGCAGCGTTGACTCCGGATCCTTTATTTCATCGCAATCCCTGCAGTCATCTTTTCCAGGGGAAGCATCAGCCCCGGAGGGATCTCCGTCGCCGTCCACAACGAGGATTTCCACACCGCCCGGGCGCCGGTTGCCGGAGCATACCATGGGCTGAGGCCTCGCATCGTAGTCCTCATAAATATCACGGTAGAGAAGATCATGAAAGAAACAGTTGAAGAAATCAATCAGGGGAGAGGAGGAGCGAAAATTTTCCGCAAATATGATTTCACCGGAACGCAGATCCGTATCGCTCCCGATTCGGGCGGTGTATTCGGTGTATTCTTTCGTATAGTTTTTAGAGGCATTATG
>DOHE01000202.1 GCA_003535395.1 Clostridiales bacterium
GTGAGGGGATCAGAATGGACGGGATGTGCAAGCCGATGCGGTTTGCCAGATCTTCAAGCGGATCAGGGATATGCGGCGGAACAGAATCGATTTGGCTTATATATGGCATCTGTGCATCCTCCTTTTTTAAACGTTGAACCTAAACAGTGTCACGTCCCCGTCCTTCATGATATAGTCGCGGCCTTCCGAGCGGACCAGACCTTTTTCCCTGGCATTGTGATAGGAACCGCATGCCACAAGATCCCCGTACGATACGATCTCAGCACGGATGAATCCCCGTTCAAAATCGGTATGGATCTTCCCCGCTGCCTGGGGTGCCCGGGTACCTGCGGGGATGGTCCAGGCCCGGACTTCCATGGGTCCGGCAGTCAGAAAACTGATAAGTCCCAGAAGCTGGTACCCGGCCTTGATCAGCCGGTCCAACCCGGATTCTGTGAGCCCAAGTTCCTTGATAAACAGGATCTTCTCATCGTCAGGAAGCTCGGAGATTTCCTCTTCGATCCGGGCGCTGACGACGATCATGCTGTTTCCTTCTTCCCGGGCGAAAGCAGCCAGTTTTGCAGCCAAAGGGCTGCTATCACAATATTTCAGCATGGATTCAGCCACATTGGCCGCGTAGATCACCGGCTTAGCCGTGAGAAGAAACAAATTGTCTACAAAAGACTGTTCTTCGGGTGAAAATGAAAGATGACGGACGCAGCGTCCTGCTTCCAGCCCGGTTTTGATCCGCTCCATCAGCAAAACTTCCTCTGCGTATTTCCGGTCACCGGATTTCATCATCTTACGGGTCTTGTCCAGGCGCCGTTCCAGTATTTCCAAATCGGAAAAGATGAGTTCAAATTCGATGGACGCCACATCCTTCAGCGGATCCACTTCGCCGGAAACATGTACGATATCATCATCCTGGAAGCATCGGACCACATGGACCAAAGCATCCACTTCCCGGATGTGGGAGAGAAAACGGTTGCCCAGTCCCTCTCCTTTGCCGGCTCCTTTGACAAGGCCGGCAATATCTACAAATTCGATGACTGCCGGTACGACCCGCTCAGGCTTGTACAGGGCAGCCAGAAAGTCCAGGCGCGGATCAGGCACGGCAACGGTCCCTATGTTGGGTTCGATCGTACAGAAGTGGTAGTTGGCGCATTGGGCGCCGGCCTTGGTAATGGCGTTGAAAAGGGTGCTTTTTCCTACGTTGGGCAGTCCCATGATGCCAAGTCGCATGTCATTATCCATCCTTACTGTGTCTTTGGCTGCCCCGCCGTCCGGTGGGAACGCTCATTCCCGTATTATAGCATGCCGGCAGGCAGCGGGTCAAACGCGGCCAGATGCGCAACCTGGCCAAATGCTGTCAAACGTGCATGTCTTGCCCTTTGCCAGGCCCTGTGGTATGATGTGTTCAAAGAGAGAGGGAGCATATGTGTACACAAAAACAAGGATCCTGATCGTTGACGACGACAACAACATCTGCGAACTGGTACGCCTCTACCTGGAGAAGGAAGGCTATGATGTCCGGGTCTGTCACCAGGGGAACACAGCGGTGGAGGTTTTCGAAAGCTTTAATCCGGGACTCGTGATCCTCGATATCATGCTTCCCGGAATGGACGGGTGGTCGGTTTGCCGGGAGATCCGGAAGACGAGTTCCGTGCCCATCATCATGCTTACAGCCCGGAGCGACACCTTTGACAAGGTACTGGGGCTGGAGCTGGGGGCGGATGATTATCTGGTCAAGCCCTTTGATACCAAGGAACTGGTAGCCCGCGTCAAGGCGGTATTGCGCCGCTACGGGGGATCTTTGGATCAGTCCGAGCTGGTTTATGGAAGCCTGGTGGTCAACAGGGACAATTATACCCTGGTCATGGATGGGGTTTCCATCGATATGCCGCCCAAGGAATTTGAACTGTTTTATTTTATGGCGGCCAATCCAAACAAGGTGTTCACCCGTGACCAGTTGCTGGAAAACATCTGGGGAATCGACTTTTTTGGGGATCACCGCACAGTGGATGTTCATATCAAGCGGATCCGGGAGAAAGTGGAGAAAGAAGGACAGCCCTGGCAGATCAAGACGGTTTGGGGTGTGGGTTACAAGTTTGAACTGAAGCAGGGATGATATGTTCAATTCCTTATTTAACAAGCTGACGGCAATGTTCATCCTTGTCACCATCCTGGGTTTTGTTATCATGGGGATCATGATCTTCATGTTCCTGGGTGACATGGTGGTGAATGAGATGGCGCTGAACCTGGAAAAAACAGCCCAGACCATCACAGATTCCTTTTTGGTTTATGACGGTTCCCAAACCCTTTATCCCTGGCTGGAGTCCTGGTTCGCAGGAACCTTGCGATCGCACAGCCAGAACACCCAGGCAACGATTTGGATCATCGACCGGAGCGGTTATCTCTGGCGGTTTGATTCGCCCGATTCAGAATATACGGCGATGTACAAGGTGATCCAGGAAAAGTTTGAAAGAGGTCCCACGGATATCCGCTGGCGCCTGCCCAGCGACAAGTATTACAGGAAAATCATGACCGGGGAGTACGATGTGCTCCGGGAAGTGGGCGATTTCCAGGGATTGCTGGGAGAAAGCGGACAATGGCTGACCATACAAAAACCAATCGTATTAAAACCAATTGACGGAAAAAGTGTGGTGTGGGGCGCCGTTTTCATGCACAAACCTGTGCCGCAGATCCTGGCTTCCCGGACATACATTTTCCAGTTTGTGTTTTATTCCTCCCTGGTGGCACTGGTCGTGTGTATTATCCTGCTGTATTTCATCACGCGGCGCATGACCCGGCCGCTGAAGGAGATGAATCATGCCGCCCAGGTCATTGCAAAAGGCGAGTTCGATCAGGTGCTGGATGTAAATTCCAGGGATGAAGTGGGGCAGCTGGCCAGGACATTCAATGCCATGACATCGGAGCTGCGGAACATTGAGAATCACCGCCGTGAATTCATCGCCAACGTATCCCATGAGCTAAGGACCCCGATCACCACTATCCGGGGCTTTATCAGCGGAATACTGGACGGCACCATCCCTGCGGAGAAACAGGCCTTCTACCTTGACATCGTGCGCACGGAAGCTGAACGGCTGGGCCGGCTGGTCACAGACCTTCTGGATCTGTCCCGGATCGAGTCCGGAGAGTCCCGGCTTGTGATGAAAAAGGTGGATATCAATGAAATCATCCGGAAATGCATCATTCAACTGGAGAATAACATCACTAAAAAGAGATTGAATATCGAAATGATATTTGAAGCGGAGATCATGCGGGTCAGAGCAGACCCGGATGCCATTTTGCGCGTGGTTTTCAACCTGCTTCATAATGCGGTCAAGTTTACACCGGAGGGCGGAAATATCAGCGTGTTTACCATGTACGCCAGGGACGGGAAGGTAGAGGTGTCTGTAAAAGACAACGGACACGGGCTGGAACCCGCGGAACTGGAACGCATCTTTGAAAGATTTTACAAGACGGACCGGTCCAGGAGCGACGACAGGAAGGGGACGGGACTGGGGCTGGCCATTGCCAGAAGCATTCTTAAGGAACACAAGCAGGACATTCAGGTGAGCAGCACTCCTGGAAAAGGGACCACTTTCACCTTCACTCTGGAGCGGGTGGAATGATTTTCATGAGTTTCCCATGAGTTATTCATATTTTATTAATAATTATGCAATATAATCAAATCATTAAAAATATTTGAAGGAACGATATTCAAAATGTTGGAGGAATGAACCATGGACGAAAACCAATCCTTTGAAAATGCGAATATATCCGCTGCACCGGGAGCTGAGGGCCCGGGCCGATATGGTAAAAAAAATACGCCGAAAAACGGATTCGGCGTAAAAGGGGTCATCGCCGTAGCGTTGATTTGCTCCCTGCTGGGAAGCGGGATCTCCTTCCTGGCATATCAGTATGTTTTGCCGATGCGTTATCCGGTCCGATATCAGCAGGCGGACTCAACCAGCGATTACCTAAAGCTTCTGGATGAAAGGCAGACGGACAGCAGCGGGGATACATCCTCTGCCGGCAGTCCGGCACAGCAGGATGTTGTGAATGTCGCCGGGCTGGCTGCGCCGTCTGTGGTGGGCATCATGGCCTATCCTCCTGCCAGCCAGGGACGCAGCAGCCTCTATGAGAGCTTTTTCGGCACATCCCAGCAGACCCCGTCCGAAGGATCGGGGATCATCATCAGCGCAGACGGTTATATCGCTACAAACAGTCATGTGATCGAAACTGCCATCGATGATGAGGCGAAGATCGATCCGAAAGCCAAAATAGAGGTATATCTGCCGGAAATGATGGAAGATCCGGTGACGGCAGAATTCATCGGATGGGATCGAAAAACAGATCTGGCAGTGCTGAAGATCGCCATGACCAACCTCCCGGCCATTACTTTCGCGGATTCTTCGAAAATCAGGGTAGGGGAATCGGTGGTCGCAATCGGAAACCCAGGCGGCCTG
>DOHE01000150.1 GCA_003535395.1 Clostridiales bacterium
GCTTCTGACCGCCGGAGAGGTTGACCCCCCGCTGGCCCAGCAGGGTATCATATCCTTCAGGGAAGGAAAGGATGAAATCCTGAGCCTCTGCGATTCGGGCTGCCTGCTCCAGTTCCTGATCTGACGCCACCGGATCTCCCCATTGTAAATTTTCCCGGATGGTGCCGGTAAACAGCACCGATTCCTGCAGCACATTCCCGATCCGGGAGCGCAGCTGGTGCAGGTCCAATTCCCGCACATCCCGGCCGTCCACCAGGATAGCCCCTTCCAGCACTTCGTGGAAACGGGGAATCAGGTTGACCAGGGTGGTCTTTCCGGATCCGGTGGGACCGATGATGGCCAGCCGCTCCCCCGGCTGCACCTCGAACGAAATATCCGTCAGGACCCGGGGGCCTTCCAGGCCGCCGTATCCAAAGCTCACATTCCGGAATTCCACCCGGCTGCCCCGGGCAGAACGCGGCAAGTCCGGTTCCGGGTGATGATCCATGCCGGTCCGCGGTGAAGCGGTTTTCAGAAATGCCGGATCAAGATCCAGGCTCGTTCCTGTTTCTCCCGGAAGATTCAGCACCTCCACAATCCGGGAGGCGGAGACCCGTGCCCGTGAAAGCCCGACAAACAGGAAGCCCAGCATCATCAGGGAAAACAGGATCTGGGTNNCTCCAAACCAGACCACCGCGATCATGCCGGAGTTCATAACGAAGGTCATCACCGGATTGGTCAGGTTGACGATTTTTCCTGCCCGGATATGGGTATCGCACAATTCATCGTTGGCCGTCTTGAACCGGCCCGTCTCATGCCCTTCCCGTGCAAAAGCGCGGATGACGCGGATCCCCGCCAGGTTTTCCTGCATCACTGTATTGATCCGGTCAATTTTTTGCTGTACACGGCCGTACAAGGGAAAACTTTTACGGATGATCCAGGTGTTGACTATCACCAGGAGCGGGACGATGACGATCAGGATGGATGACAGGCTCGCATTGAGCGCGACCGCCATGACGATGCCGCCTACTGCCATAAGCGGTGCCCGCACCATGATACGCAGCAGCATCGCCACGGTGTTTTGCACCTGCACCACATCATTGGTAAGGCGGGTGATGAGGGAAGCGGTGGAAACCGAATCGATCTCCTGAAAGGAAAGGGACTGGATCCGTCCAAACAGGTCCTGGCGCAGGTCCGCCGCATATCCGTAGGAAGCCCGGCTGGCGAAGAAGGCGCATCCTATACCGCCGATGATCCCGATCAGAGCAATCCCCAGCATGAGCGTCCCCTGCCGGATAATAAAATCCAAATCTCCGGTACGGACCCCCTTGTCGATGATCCCGGCCATCATCGTGGGCTGCAGCAGTTCTGTGACCACTTCCAGGGCCATCAGCAATACCGCTGCGATTGCCTGCCCGCCATACGGCCGGATATACCGGAACAGTCTTTTCACGCTTCGGCGCCCCCCGGGACGGTATGATCGCCATCCATAAATAGTTATATGAATATTACCATCTGCCGGTGACGGCGTCAATAGAAATCATATTCCGGTTTTTGCCAGCGCAGCTGCAAACCCGCCGGATCCATGTCCGGTCCGAATCGAAGGACGCTGCAGCCATGTCCGGTCCGAATCGAAGGACGCTGCAGTTATTCCGCATCCGCCAGCCAGGCTGCCTCTGCCGGTGTCAGTACGACTTCGACCGCCTCTGCCGCTTCCTTCAAGTGATCCCGGTTCTTTGTGCCTATGATCGGGATCACCGGGAAAGACTGGGCCATCAGCCAGGCCAGCGCCGCCTGGGTGGCGGTGAGGCCCCGCTCCCTGGCAAACTGCAGGGTGCGTGCGATCCGGCCGGCGTTGCCTTCCACCTGATAATTCACCCGGTTCGCAGGGATCCCCGTCTTCAGGGGATCCTCCCCGGACCGCTCAAACGCCGCAAACAGCCCTCCGGCGGTGGGAGAGTACGGGATGGCGGCCATGCCTGTCTGCTGGTGGTAGGTGAGGCTCGCATGATCCATGCCGGACATGCGCGCCGGGCGCAAAGCTTCCGAATTCACCTCAAGCAGGCTGAAGCAGGGCTGACTGGCGGCAAAGCCGTTCCGGCCCATTTTCCGGGCAGCTTCGTTGAAGGCCGCCATGCGGTCCGCGGACCAATTGGAGCATCCGAAAACCCGGATCTTCCCGGCATCCACACAACCGGTCAGGGTTTCGAGGATATCCTCCTCCGGCCGGTCCGGATCATCCCGGTGCAGCCAGTAGAGGTCGATGCATTCCACGCCCAGGGTCTTTAAGCTCTTGTCCAGATCTTCCCGGATCTCCTTCCCGGAAAGACGCATCTTAGGGTTTCCGATGGGATAAGGGTGCGCGCCCTTGGTGCTCACCAGCAGCCGGCCGCGGTTCCCCCGCTGGCGCATCCATTCCCCGATGACCTGCTCGCTGCGGCTCAGACCCTGCTCCGCATCATAGCCGTAGATCAGCGCGGAGTCCACCAGATTTCCCCCCAAAGATATATAATCGTCCAGCAGATCAAACTTGTCCTCCAGGGTCTTCCCCGCCATAAATCCGTTGCCCAGGCTGATGGCCGACACTTCCAGCTCCGTTCCCTTGATCCTTCTTTTCAGCATATGTCTCCCCCCATAATCCAAACCGGGTGCCTCCCGGTAACCGGATCCCGTTTTTCAAGATGAAATACCGCAAGTGCAAACCGCTTGTCCGTCTCTGCGGCTGCCGGTGCTTCTGCTGTGCCGGATTGCAGGGCGTTGAAAGCGGGCTTTCCCCGCCGGAATTCCTGGAACCAGACCTGGCGCCCCCGCGGCCGTTCCCCGGCAAACGGACCCGCAGCCCCCGCCTCGCTGGAGGCCAACCAGTCCCGGCACCGCTGCTGCACCTTCATCTGCCGGGTTTTCTCCCCCCGGATCCCGCGCTGGGCAAGTCCTGCAGGCATCCCATTGGCGGCAAACAGGCGCGGAGGCACCGCCCCCGGCCCGTCCAGGCACAGGGTATCCAGCAGCAGAAGTTCGAAGGCATCCTGAAGTTCTTCCCCGGTGTATTCTATTTCCAGGCGGTCCATCAGCCCCAGCACCCAGTCCGTCCCGCGCAGCGGCCGGGAAAGCAGCCCCTGTGCCCGGAATGCTTCCGCAAGGCCGGTGAGAAATCCGGTCAGAGGCTTCCCATTCTGCCTGTTTGCGATCCAGGCAAGCAGGTGCCGCGCCCGCGGCGTATTCCAGAAAGCCTCCGTCACCCGTTCCAAATCTTTGATCTGCAGCAGCCCCGAAAAATCCAGCGCCGGCGTCTTAAGCACCTCATACGGCGGCAGGGGATCCCACCGGATCCCCATCCCCCGGGCCTGCGCCCGCAGCGGGCTGCCGGGGAGCAGTTTCAGCGTGCCCAGCTGGACCTGATGCGGCCGGGCTGAAAATACCTGTTCCACAGAATCCGTGAATGTTTCCTTCCCGTCTTCCGGCAGACCGGCGATGAGGCTGACGTGGACATGAACATTACCAGTGGATGCGATCTCACGGATCCGGTCCAGCGCCTGCTGCGGGTCCTCTCGCCGGCATACCGCCTTCAATGCGGGTGGATGGAGGGTCTGGATGCCTGCTTCCAGCTGGATCCGCCCCTTCGGCATCTCCGCCAGCAGCCGGATCAGCCGGTCCGTGAGCAGGCCGGCATCCACTTCAAAATGGAAATTCAGATCCGTATCCATGGAGCGGATCATACGCCAGATCTCCTCCGCCCTGTCCGGATCCCAGTTGAATGTCCGGTCCGTAAATTTGATGCGTAACGCTCTGCTCCCTGCGAGGCGTTCCAGGTCTTGCCGGACCCGGCGGATGCTCCGGGATCTCAAAGTCCCGGTGACGGAAGAAAGGCAGTAGGAACAGCAAAAAGGGCATCCCCGGGTGGTCTCGATGTAGACCATGCGTCCGGAAAGCCGGTGCAGAAGTTCGTCTGTATATGGCGTGGGCAGATCATCCAGGGAGGTTTCATTCAAGTAAAAGGCCTCTCCGGCGATCCCTCCGCCAGCGCCCCGGGAAACCAGGCCCCGGATGGCAGGATCTGCCATGAGGTCCGGCAGCGGAGGGAGGTGCCCGGAAAACGACTGTTCCCGGATCATCCGGATCACCAGTCCGGCAAAAGCGGTCTCCCCTTCCCCGCAGAGAACAGCGTCCACCCAGGGATGCTGCTTAAGTATTTCTCCGGGAGTGAAGGACACTTCGGGTCCTCCCAGCACGATCTGTGTCTCAGGGGACAGGATGCGGACCAGGCTGCCTGCCCGAAGAACCAGACCGATGTTCCAGATATAGCAGGAAAAGGCCACCAGACAAGGCTTTCGCAGCAGGATCTCCCGCAGCACCATTTCCGGCGGATCCTGGATCGTATGTTCCAGCACCTTCACCCGGGCTCGTCCGTTCAGCCCGGCCTGGTTCAGTTCCCTGTCCAGGGACGCTTTCAGGCACCAGACGGCCAGCCCCGCATGCGTATGCCTTGCATTCACGGAAACCAGCAGAAGGGTAACCGGCACAGGATCGGTCATGGCTGCCGGCCTCCCGACGGCTTGTCTTCCGGTGTTTCCCGGGCGCCCAGTTTTGCCAGGGCATCCGCCCGTTCATTGTAGGTGTCCCCGGTATGGGCAGCGACTTTAACCCAGTGGATAATAATGCCGGAATTCCGGACAAAATCCCGGTACGCCACCGTGNNTGTGCGGAATCCTCCGCAGGCCCATTTTTCCAAGGCTTCCAGGTCATGATGGATGGTCACTTCGCCGATCCCG
Source organism: Clostridiales bacterium (assembly GCA_003535395.1). Taxonomy (GTDB): domain Bacteria; phylum Bacillota; class Clostridia; order UBA8921; family UBA8921; genus UBA8921. The sequence goes on from DOHE01000150.1 coordinate 4,749, forward strand.
CGCTCCCGGCACCAGACCAGGGCCCGCATCACCGCTGCGATCTCCCCGCCTACCTGCCGGGCAGTGATGAGCTGCTTTTTGCGCACCGGGCCATAGTATTCGGCGATGCGCACATCCTCCTGAACGGCGACCATGGCGTATCCCACCCGGCCTTCCAGGTAGGAGCCGTCGACGTAGATGTGCACGGATGGAAAAGTGGTTGTATTATCCAAGGGTCGTCCTCCCGGGGTTCTGCTGCGCCTGCTGGGGCTTAGCCGTGGTTTTCATGATACCACAAAGGCTCCGGGTTGGCATCCCAAAATTTTTCGGGACATCTGATATCTGATATACGAAAGCTGCCTTAAAACCGCTGCCGCACTTGTGCCCCCGCTCCGGGTATGGTAAACTTCCCTGGACAGTTCCAGGCAGGGGGGCGCCCGAGTGACAGAAACAGTTCAGATAACGGCAAATCAAATCATGATCCTTTTCTTTTTGATATTCATCGGGTTCGTGGCGCGAAAACGGAATATCATCGACCTTCCCTTCGGCAAAAAGGCGTCTGAGCTGCTGGTCATGGTGACAACACCGGCGCTGATCCTGATCTCATTCAATTTCGATTTTTCCAGAGAGTTGCTGACCCGCGGGTTCATCGTGCTGGCCATGGGTTTCGTTGCCCATGCTCTTGCAATCCTGGCGGCTTCCTTTCTGTTCCGGAAAGTGAGGGATGACCGCAAGCGCCACATCCTGATTTTTGCGTCCGTATTTTCCAATTGCATCTTTATGGGCTTCCCGGTGATGGAAAGCCTTTTCGGCAAGGAAGGGATCTTCCTGTCCTCCTTCTACCTGATCAGCTTCAATACAGTGATCTGGACATACGGATATATGATCATGAGCGGAGAAAAGGGCCTCCACTCCATCAAATATGCCCTGAAAAATCCTGCGCTTTCTGCCATCGGGCTGGGGCTGCTGATGTTCGTGCTGGGAATCCGGATGCCTGTTCTGCTGGAGAAGGTACTGCAAATCGTGGGCTCCATGACGACACCATTATCTATGTTGCTCATCGGCTCCCAGCTGGCCGGAGTTCGGATCCTGGGAGT
>DOHE01000253.1 GCA_003535395.1 Clostridiales bacterium
GTTTCGAAGAACACCTAGGTGTAAATATTACGGTATTTGTGGCGGATGTCAGATGATGGACGTCAAGTACGAAAAGCAACTTGAATTAAAGACCCTGGTTGTAAAGGAACAGTTGAAACGGATAGGAAAGATTGATGTCGATGTAAATCCAACTATTCCAAGTGATTTAGAATTCGGATACAGGAATAAAATGGAATTTGCGTTTTCTTACAGCAATACTGAAGGAGTTATACTGGGATTGAAAATGAGAAATAGCAACAAGGTAATAAATATAAAGGAATGTCCTATTTCGCCTTCTTCATTTAACAAGGTGCTCGAAGTCGCGCCTGAAATTGTTGAATTGAGCAAAGCTAAGATTTACAATCCGAGAACGGGTTCTGGTATGCTTAAGCATTTGGTTATGAGGTATTCCCATTCAAATAATCAAACTATGGCAATATTCGTAACAAAAACCGAAAGGTTTGATGAGGCAAAATTTATACGTGCTGAACTACTTAGAAGAGTTCCACAAGTAAACTCTATTATCCATGTTATGAACTCTTCCGACAGCGTAGTTTTAAGAGGACCGTATAAAACACTTTATGGTTCAGGCGTTTTGGAAGTGGAGATGGATTATGAAAAATTCCAAATTCCACCAACTGCTTTCTTCCAAAATAATTACCATATAGCAGCTAAGATGATAGAATACGTTATTAAGCAACTTGACCTAAAAGGAAACGAAAAGGTCTTAGATTTATACGCAGGAGTAGGAACGTTTACAATGAGGTTGGCGATGCTTTCGAAATATGTTGTCGCTGTTGAAAGTTCGCATATAGCGGTCAAAGCAGGGAGAGCAAACGCCAATATAAACAACTTGAGAAATGTAAAATATGAAGAAACAGATGTTGAGGAATTCATTCGTTCTTACGATGATAAAGCAAATGTAATCGTGCTCGACCCTCCAAGAGGAGGCGCAGGAAAGTCCGTATGTGAACATATAATAAGAGTTAAACCCGAGAAAATCGCATATATTTCTTGCGATCCATCAACACTTGCAAGGGACTTGGCCGTTTTGAAAGAACACTACAACATACTAGCCGTTCAACCATTTGACATGTTTCCTCAAACGTATCATGTTGAGACGGTGGTATTGATGTCAAGGGTGGAAGAGTAGGGGTAAACAGGGTGTCCGGCATGTCAAAACGTGCTCAAACCCTTGCGAGAAGTCGATTTCGATAACGGTGTCTGACGGTCAGTATTGATTTTTATGGTAGATTTGATAAACTTAAATTAAAATAGGCTAACCAACATTGGCAAGATATACTCATATGTTTATTAGTCGTGGTATTGAATGAACCTATCTCCTTTGCATGAAAGCGAGGAATTAGAATATGACAGTCAACGAATCAGACAAAATTGAATGGCAAGGCACGATAATATCCATCCAACCACGAACAACCGTATGGCGGTACAGGCTTGATAACCGCACTCACTATCATCGTAGCTACAATCTGTTTTTTGATGGCGAAGCCAATGGAATAGTAACTCAATTTTCTGTAGCCATCTCGAAAAGCAACAGCAGAAGCTTGTCTTCCGAATTGGTGATGTGGCAAAAGGGTCTGCGTGAACAAAAATGTATGATGTAAGCGACTATGCCGATTACTACCGTGTCGGTGGTTTGAAAGTAACAAAAAAAGTCGAGTGACCAAGAAGTACCGCCTTGAAAGTTTCTGCTACGGGCCCAAGTTATGCAAACTTTATAAAATGGGAAAACCGCGCGCTGTGCCATACAAGGACTGTGGTTCAGTCTATGATGAAGGATGGATGGACGACCTATGCACAGAACGACGCAGATGGGATGATTAATTGATTATATGGGGTGATTTCGATGAGCAAAATCTCCATTCGTTTTTTTGATGATAAGGAAGTTCGCGCTGTCTGGGATGATGAAAAATCCAAGTGGTGGTTTTCTGTGCTGGATATCATCGGTGTTTTACGTGGTAATGATGACTATGAAAAAAGCAGAAACTACTGGAAATACCTCAAGGCAAAGTTAAAAAGTGAGAACCATCAACTGGGTAGTATGACTACCCAGTTCAAATTCACTGCACCGGACGGTAAAAAACGAGCTGCTAATGTTCTTGATTACGATGGCATCATTGAACTTGCGAAGAATTTTCCCAGCAAACAGGCAAATCGCTTTATCGAATGGTTTACCTTCAGCGATGAAACGATTGACGGAAAGAGCAAATCAAAGGCATATGCCCTTTTCGACAGTTCCTTGCTTCATACAATAGAGGTTGGTACTGTCAAAGGCTTGCAGCAGATTCATGGCTATTTATTCGGAGGGCTTTATGATTTTGCAGGACAAATTAGAGCTCAAAATATAGCAAAGGGTGGTTTCCAATTTGCTATGGCGCGTTTTTTGCCGGAAACACTGAAAAAAATTGAAGAAATGCCGGAAAGCACTTTTGATAAAATTGCAGATAAGTATGTGGAAATGAATGTTGCTCATCCGTTTATGGAAGGTAACGGAAGAAGCACGCGCATTTGGCTTGACCTGATTCTGAAGAAGAACTTGAAATTGTGCGTGGACTGGAGCAAAATCAATAAAAAAGCCTATCTTACCGCAATGGAAAAGAGTGTGTCGGATTCCTCGCAAATAAAGGTACTTTTGCAGTCCTCCTTAACAGATAAAATAAACGACCGTGAAATGTTTATGAAAGGTGTAGACTATTCCTATTATTATGAGCAGGAAAATGAAATCACAGAAAAGGAAAGGTGAATGAAATTACGAGTCAGGTAGCTGTATTTTCAGACAGGTTCAACGAGGGAAACATGATTTTTGCATGTGGCTTTCTATGGTCTGGAGGGGCGAATCAAGAATCAAGAGGTGGATAATAAGTTGTCAGAATTTATCGGAATAATACGACCAAAAACTGCAATAATATCATTGCTATTATTCCGATGATGAGGTATACTATTTAAAGACACGGGAGGTGAAAAGATGGAATACATTTCGGTAAAACAAGCCGCTGAGCGGTGGGATATATCAGACCGCCGTGTCCGCATGCTTTGCGAAGAGGAGCGGATACAAGGGGTCGTAAGAAAAGGACGTTCTTATCTTATCCCGGCCAATGCACTGAAGCCGATTGACGGACGCAGTCTGCGTGGCAAGGAGATTCCGGAACAATACGTTGCACTTTTTACAGCTATTGATGAGATGAAAGCAGAGCTTGACCGTCACCGTCCTTTGACAAGCGGAGAATTAAAGCGTTTGCAGGATGAATTTCTCGTGGAATTTACCTATAACTCAAATGCCATCGAAGGTAACAAGCTTACACTTCAGGAAACGGCACTTGCCTTAGAAGGCGTGACGATTGACCAAAAACCGCTCAAAGATCATCTGGAGGCGGTGGGGCATCGCGATGCATTCTTATATATAAGTTCACTTGTCAGTGAAAAGGTTCCTGTTTCAGAACGTATTATTCGTGAAATCCACGCCCTCGTTCTGATTGACAGACCAGAAGACAAGGGTGTGTACAGGCGAATTCCGGTAAAGATTATGGGTGCGCACCATGAACCTCCGCAACCTTATCTGGTTCCGGTTCAGATGGAGAGGTTGATCGCGGACTTGTCCAGCGACAGCCGGCATATCATTGAAACTGCTGCGCTGTTCCATCTGAATTTCGAGGGAATTCATCCGTTCATCGACGGCAACGGGCGTACCGGACGTTTGATACTGAATCTCATGTTTATGCAAGCGGGCTACCCACCCATTGATGTGAAATTCGCTGACAGGAGAAAATACTACGTTTGCTTTGACAACTATTATAAAGATAATGATGCCTCGCCGATGGTGAATATGATTGGCGAATATGTTAAAGAGAGACTTTCGCAGTATTTGAGCCTGTTGCAAGATTAGAAGTGGAGCCGAAGCCAACAACGACGACGACTGCTACTGCCTCTTTGGTACCAACTCCATCTAAAAAACCAGCAGAGAGCCCAAGACCTAAAGGGGCATATGCTGTTCTCGGCGACGCCTATGGAGAGGTCAATGTACGCCCAAATAATGAAGACGATGACGCATACATCAAATAAACTCTCGCAGTATTTGAACCTGTTGCAGGAATATTGCATCAGCTGTATTTAAACAAAGGTATATCCGGAGGAGAAAGAGTAAAGACGATAAAAGTCACAAACATCAGCAGTATCAGGATCATTGACAGGTACAGCCAAATTCTGTTGAACCGCGCATATCGATATAAGTGTAAAGCGATGATTTGAGCGGCTGTCACCCCAAGAACCAGCGACAGTATATCAAGAAAAAGAGACTGGATCCCGAAAGCGCCTGTATACGTATAGTAGAAAGAGGTTATAAAGAGGGGGCACAGATACAGAGATACGACCATGGGCGTGAACCATTGCGCGGGTGATATCGAAAGGCTGCGCCGAAAGAAAAAATATCCGGTTGTCCACCAGAGCAGGGTTGGCAGGAAACTCATTTTCAAGTGTTCCCAAATGCTTTCGTTCACAGGCGCAATAAAGCCCACGATCAAATTATTCCCGGACCATTCATACAGATCGTGCATGAGGCTGGAGAGCAGGATGATGACAGGGATCCCGCCCAATACCCATTTCCGGATTATGCTCCAGTTCTTTCTTTCACTTTTATTATTTGCAAGCATCTGCATCCCATCCTCTGACAGATCTGATAAAAGTATATGACGGGCAAGTCATAACGATTCGCTGTCGCTAAGCATAAACTTTGCAGGTTTTGCAAACTTTGCAGACTTTGCTAAAAACAAGACTGACAAAACAGACAAAATAAGATAGAATGGAGCACAAAAAACAATGACCGCTTTCGAAAAGTCTGCTTACGCAAGAGAAGGGATCAAGAGGATAGATGATGCATCGTTTTAAAAGACATCCGGAATTGCTTATGTTTTTTGTCCTGATTTCAGCGGTTGCCCTTGGCAACGGGCTGAGCGATTCCGTCTACTCCAACTATTTCAAGGAAGTCTACCAGGTGACAGCGTTTCAGCGTGGTCTCATCGAATTCCCGCGGGAATTGCCGGGTCTTCTGTGTGTATTGGTGATCGGTCTGCTTAGCTTTCTTGGGGATTTAAGGATCGCATTCATCGCCCAGCTGCTCTCAATTACGGGACTCATCCTGTTGGGGGTTTTGACTCCACCCTTTTCTTTGATGCTGGTTTTTCTGTTCATCAATTCCTTGGGGATGCACCTGTTCATGCCGCTGCAGGACTCAATTGGCATGGGCCTTGCAGAAAAAGACAAAGTAGGATGCCGGATGGGACAGTATTCCAGCATGCGGTCTGCTGTTGGTCTTTTTTCTGCACTTGTTGTGTTTTTTGGATTCAGAACAGGGCTGTTCTCTTTCGACACCCCTGTCAAATGGATCTTTGTTGCAGGAGCGGGCGCTTTCGCCTGCGCTATTGTTATGCTGAGCCGGATTATCCGTCGGGTCAAGCCACACAGGTCCGATTACCTGAAGGTCAAACTGATTTTCCGGAAGCAATACCGTTATTTTTACATGCTGACGATCCTGCACGGGGTGCAGAAACAGATCGCTTATGTTTATGGGACCTGGGTCATCGTGGAGCTGATAATGAAAAAAGCCGATACACTGGCTTTATTATCCATGGTGGTGGGTTTTGTCTCCATCTTTTTTATGAACATGCTTGGAAAATGGATGGACCGTTTTGGCATCAAAAAAATGATGTATCTGGACGCTTTGACGTTCATCGGGGTCTATGTGATCTATGGCTTTGTGGTTTGGGGCATCACCGCCTCCGTACTGCCGAAAACCGGGTGGGCGGCATGGATGGTCTACCTGCTGTTTGTGCTGGACCGTCTTTCCATGCAGATCGGCATGGTCAAAGCCATCTACCTTCGCTCCATTGCCTTTGCTGAAGAGGAGATCACATCGACCCTGTCCATGGGAATGAGCCTGGACCATGCTGTTTCCATTCTGGCCGCTTTGGCGGGGGGATACATATGGGTGCGCTGGGGCAGCCATTGGGTTTTCTTTCTGGCGGCATTCCTGTCGCTTGGGAATTTGTTTGTAGCCGTCCGGGTCCAGCCGGAGAAAGAACAGGCACTGGCAGAGCGGGTTCGAAGAGAACGCCAGGTCCTCATATAAATTTTACGGTGGGTTATGGTGAGAGGAGCCAAACATGGATAACTCAGACAGGAACCGCAAAATCAAGATCTGCAAGGCAGGACCCTACCGGGTCACCGGGGATGTGCCGCTGCTGGAAAAAATCATTGTACCCAAAGGAAACGGGTATGTGTATGAAGAGGGACGGCAACTGCCTCAATCCGGACAGTATCTGCTTTGCCGATGCGGCCGGTCTAAAAATGCGCCGTTTTGTGATGGTGCTCACATAAAAACGGGGTTCATAGGCGAAGAGACTGCATCGAGGGAAAAATTTGAAGACAGGGCGGATCTGCTGAAAGGCCCGGGGATCGATCTCATGGATGATCACCGCTGTGCATTGGCACGATTTTGTCACCGGGAAAAAGGGACAGTGTGGGACCTGCTGAAACACAGCGACCAGGAAGACCTGCGGCAGGAAGTCATCCAGGGAGCGACAGAATGCCCTGCAGGGAGACTGGTGCCCCGTGACAGGCAGGGCAATGTTTTGGAACCTCAATACAAGCCGGCAGTGACTGTTCTGCAGGATCCGGAAAATGGAGTGAGCGGTGGGATTTTCGTTCAGGGTGGGATCCCCGTAGAATCCGCTGACGGCAGTCTGTATGAAACATGCAACAGAGTCGTGCTTTGCCGCTGCGGACGTTCCATAAATAAACCATTTTGCGATGCCATGCATATTGCCGTAAAATTTACTGACAAAAAACCAAGGAATATATGAAGACCACAGAAAACCACCAGCAAAAGCCGTAGAAAACGCAACAAAACGCAAGATGTGAAAAAAAGATTGTATACCTGGAATGAAGAATGTATAATGTGTCTCATCTCTGCAAGAACCAAACCAGGAGGCGTTGATCATGGCGGACAAGACATTGACATGCAAGGAATGCAACGTGAACTTTATTTTCAGCGAAAACGAGCAGGCTTTTTATAGGGAAAAGGGATTCCAGAACGAACCCCAAAGATGCCCGGATTGCAGGGCTGCCAATAAAAGAGCCCGGAGGGGCGGAAGCGGCGGCGGATCCCGGGAGATGTTCCCGGCAACCTGTGCTGCATGCGGAATTGAAACCACAGTCCCCTTCAAACCTACATCGGACAAGCCGGTCTACTGCAAGGATTGCTTCCAGAGCCGGGGCAGGTAACCGGATTCTGGTCTGAGGCAGTGTCGAACATCGCCAGCACATTTTCTACCGGGGTTTCCTCCAGAATGAAGTCATGGCTGGCGGATACAACAAAGCCGCCTCCCGGCTTCATGATGGAAATGATTTTCCGGGTGGTATCCCGTACCAGATCCGGTGTGCCGTCGATGAGTACATGATGGGAATCAATGCATCCATTGAATACCATTTGCTTTCCATACCTGGATTTCAGGGCAGCGGGATCCATACCGGCTGCAGAAGGTTGCAGGCTCTGCAGGGCATCGATCCCCGCCTCGATCATGGCCGGGATCAGAGGTTCGAAACCGCCGCAGCAATGCAGCATCACCTTCAATCCGTATTCATGGCCCAGGCTGGCCAGATTTTTCAAATGAGGGAAAAGGAAGCGACGGAACAGTTCTTCCCCGATCAGGGGGCCGGTCTGACTGCCAAGATCATTGCCGATAAAGAAAATATCCAGTAAATCAGCGGATTCTTCAAAGATCCGGAGGTTGCTGCCCATGTAATATTCCATTAAATGGCTAAGCAGCGCATCCACCCGTTCCGGTTCATCCAGCATGGCCAACAGCAGGTCTTCCATGCCCATCAGATCGATGGCGTCGTGAAAGAAGGGAGACCAGTCTCCTCCCAGCATGGCATAACGGCCCTGGTACCGGGAAGCTTCCGCCCTGAGTCTGGATACATCCACCCAGGCAGGATCCGGCCATGGATAGGCATGGATCCGCTCCACAGTAGCTCCGGCCAGAGGATGGTTTATGGGCTGTCCGTACGCATATCCGTGGCGTTCCACCCCGAAAGGAGTCCGGCTTGCAACTCCCGGACGGAGTGCACGATCCGGGGAATAGGCATCCGGCCCCTTGTATCCAGCCTTTACCCGGCGAAAATCATCTCCAAAGCGCAGGAAAACACTTTCCGCATCCGGAAGACCTAACTGCTTTCGCGCCTTTTCAATAAATTCCGGAGAAGCTCCGCACCATACCGGCACCCGGTCCGACTCCTGGTGATTGAATGCTGCCATTGCCCGTTCCCTGGACGTCATCCCGATCCCTCCTGGTCGATTGTTTTTATTATCCATCCTGTTTCGTCATATCGATGTCATACTGCCCGAGCTTTAGCGGGTACTTTCCATATTCACGCACCCATTGGACCACCTGGTCATAGCGTTCACCGGATATGCTGTCGGGAACGGAGTGGTCCGACTGGAAGATGAGCCCGCCTCCCTTGGCAGCGTTCAGTTTGCGCAAGGCTTCCGCTTTCAGGGTATCCATATCCGCATTGGCCCAGGTGAGCACGTCCATGTTGCCGCAAAAACCCAGCCGGTGCCCGTACTGCCTGCGCAGATCCACCACATCCAGACCGGCCTTGGCTTCGAGCGGGTTATAGGCATCGATCCCGGTTTCAATATAGTCCGGGAAGATTTTTTTCACGTTGCCGCATCCGTGATAAATGACAGGAAGACCGTTGTCATGACAGACTTTTACGATTTCAGCCAGACAGGGTTTGAAATGTTCCCGCCAGAAATCAGGAGAGAAGAGCATATCCTTGGTATAGGCCACATCTCCCCACACGACCATGCCGTCCAGTTTCCCGGAAGCGGCACGGATCTGGGCTTTTGTGAGTTCCACCACATACGCGCTGACCCGTTCGATGAAGGCAGACAGTTCATCCGGATATAGACCGACCCACAGCAGTACGTTATTGGAGCCGATGATCCGCCAGAGTGTCTCGTGAGCTTCCGCCACACTGCCGTATACGGGGATGTCCGGGCGCAGGGACAGGACTGTTTCCATCCAGGGCGGCAGATTCCGGGTAAATCCGTCACCTACACCTGCAAGCTGGTTGTCCCCGCCGGAGAAATACCGCCGGTCGTCCCAGGGATCATCAAAACGGAAAGCTTCCATCTTTTCGAGGGTATTTGTTTCAAAGCTGACATACTCCGGCATGGGATCCTTCAGCTTTTTCCGGAGGATCGCTTCAAATCCGGTGCGCACGACCACTTCTTCTTCCGTTTCACGGAGCACCTCGAATTGCTTGATATGCGGGTCGAGATTGGGCACGGTGACGATCCAGTCCAGATCATAGTAATTGTAGATATCCGTGTCCGGAGCCAGCCCCAGTTCCTCCCGCCAGC
>DOHE01000072.1 GCA_003535395.1 Clostridiales bacterium
GCTAATGTACTGTGTGATATCGTCGATACAGTCGCCCATCGGGATTTTGCCTACCACCAGAATGGCTGTTTCGCATTTTTGTCCATAGTTCTTGTTCCCCAACGCTACAAAACGATTGATTTTTTTGGCATCGATATCCGTCATCTGGCCNNTTAACCTCCACAAAAAGGTCTCCACGATCCCTGCCCTCAACGCCGTGCAGCAAAAAATCCGGAAGATACATCAATCCATCTCCAAGGTCATAGCCCTCCGGTTCATATTCATACTCCACACCGCAGGCATCAAAGAAAACTGCCCAACGGGCTTCCAGCCTTGAACGGAATAAATAGCCTTTATAATGCGTCTGAATTGCTTTAATACTTCTCATTTTTTTGCCTCCCCCAAGTTTGATGATACAGGGCTTCTATTGAATTCAACAACCCGCTCAAATTTGAGCATATTGAAATCCTTGTTAAAACCGTATCCTGGAAACCATCTGGTGTGTAGCTCCCGACCGCTTGCCAAATCATTCATTTACATCACCTCCTCGCATTGTTCGGTAAAATACCGGATGGGCATTCCCCGCTGTTTCGCCTGGCTGATTTCCTGTGCCATACCCACTGACACCCGGCTGCCAAACACCCACACTTCATCACATAAACCAAGCAGGACCAGAGCAAACGATAAGCCTAGTTCCCGTTCCTCCCGGTCCATTTCGGCCAGGAACTGCGGGAATAGCAAGTGACAAGCCAGGGGGATATGCCCTTTACACACCGCAAACCTGCAATACCCGCGTGCCCGACGAATGTTGTGTTCCGTATCCCCCGCATAGGGTGAGCAGATATACACGAGCCGTCGGGCCTTTTCATTTCGTGCCACACGTGCCAAGGCCACACCGGCCGTAGGTTCAGGATAGCCTTCTGCGTTATACATTTTCGACACCCCCGGCGAGATGATTGAATTGGTTGATATATGCTTCCTTGAATTTCCTTGCCTTGACTCCGTTATAACCCATTACCAGGATCATAAATCCATCGCGAGTCATGGCATACGCTTTCTGCTTTCTGCCGTAACTATCCCTGTAGGAAATCTCCCGGAAATTTTTAAGACAAAATTCCCGGCTAAGACCGGAATCGGGTTTTAGTTTTTTTGATATATCCCGGAGAATATTGTCATGTCTTTTTTTAAACAATTCAGCAACATGCAAGCTGCTTACAACAGGTTTTCCTTCCCGTTCCGTAAGTCCATATTCCTCATCCCAAAATTTCATGTAAATCCGCTCCTTTTAATTTATGAGGTCTATCAGCGCATTGGCATAGGGCCTGTATTGGTCAGGTGTCAGGTCCCCCACCGTCTCCACCTTGAACTGGTCGTATAACACTTCCTGCACCAGCTCTCCGTATCCTGCCTGACATAGAAAGTCGGTGAGAAGGGCTAATCCATCGACCGTGATATTGAAATCATCGATGAACCGCCGGCGTGCTTTATTGCGCGACATCGTGCATTCCGAGCAGAGGATGCCGGATGTGAAGAGGTCTCCCTCGCCGTCCGAGAAGAACTCTGTAAGGTCGACGGATTGCTCTTTCCCGCATTCGGAGCAGCGTGTGAATATAATCACATCTGTGATGTCCGTCTCGATGACCTTACCGCTTGCCGTTCTGGTTTTAATGTAAAACATAAATCCATTCCTCCCATATGATGAATAGCTTTCACTTACTACAGGACAGGGTAAGTGGAGAATCCGTAGTGATTTCAAAAATATTTTTGCCATTCACCCCTTCCTGTAATGTTCACATTCAAATCCTTCCGCGCGCAACGGCAGTCCGTTTGCCCACGGAGGTGCCTCGCAGATCATTTGACAGACTGCCTCCACCGACACATCCGGGGCCGCTTCGATGACGATTTCATCGTGGACATGCATGACGATGGAAAGTCCTGCGTCATCTAGCTTTCGCATGGCATGGCAGAGGATATCGCGGCTGATACTCTGAACACAGTTGCTCACAATGCGGCATCGCCCTGCTTCGATATCCCATACTGCATATCGGCGCCTCTTACCGCAATTGATGATGTCATAAATCGGTTCCTTAAATCCGGTTTCACTGATAGTAATTCTGTCGGCCATCCACGATTTATTCTGTAGAGTATTGTTGTGACTCCGATACCGGTTAATTCCGAAAGTGCTGATACTGTTATCAGACCATAGGGAGTATTGATGAATCTGTTTGACCGTTTGTTCCTGCTGTTGACTTTCCGCGTTGCCCATCTGCAATTGTTCGGCGAATACCCGCTGTTGTTGTCGATACGGTCTATATTCAAGCCAGGTTGATAAGTTGGGCCCATGTCGCTCCAGAAATTCATGAAACTCTCGCTCCATGCCTTGCAGACTCTTATCCCTCGGCCTCCATAATTGTGGTACGCGTGATGATTCTTGTCCTCGCAGCGCTGTTTCATCGAATGCCACACCCCAAATGCTGGATGCCGGCTCATCCCATGTATCGATGTCGCTCTCGAAATAAGCTGACCTCGTAAACATCCGCATGACTTTACGGGATTTCTCTTTGAGGTCAGATTGTGTGCCGGAATCACCTTCATTTTTCCGCATACACATCTGCATAACCATTGAGTTTTCCCTTGCTTCGTGTTCTCCATACGGCATAAAACCGTAAGGTAATGAAACTGTTGTCCAAATAAATCCCGCTGCTTCGCCACAACGCATCCATCCTTTTTCTGTTAAAATTTTATGGTCAGGGGTCATAAACAAACCGCCAACCTTAACAGTTCTTCTTTCCCCTTGAAATACAACACCGTCATGGTTTACATAATCAATGCCGTCCCAAACTAAATCTGTAAGTAGTAAGTCTTTTAGTTCTACAAATCCCCGGTGCGTAATAACCAGAGATCTACCAGACAAACAGTTTTCGACGAACTTGCCACCAAAGCTTTCAATGCGTTCCCATTTCCTGGCTAAGCCGGCTCCTTCGTAAGTCACGGATTCACTTCCGAACCGGTTTTGCTCAATTCGGGGCTTAACATAAGCCAATCGCCGCCCGGACGGGAGCTGGATGAACAGCATCCCGCTTTTGCATTCAAAGACGATGCCATGTGTCCTGACAGGGATATGCTCCTGGACCGCTTCCTTTGCCACTCGGTCGAATTCCCGCCAGAGCCGCACAATGTTGGGATTCGCCTCACGCCAGGCTTTGACCAGGGGCATCAGCTCTTCCTCGGTAAGACCCATCTCCAGGGCTCCCATGGCGATCAGGGCGCCGACGGATCCGCCGTAGCCACAGTTGTGGACGAGTTTCCCCGATACGGTAAAACGATGATGCTCTCCGGCATTTCGTATGTCATACACTCTGGCGATGGCCCCATCCCCTGTCCCTTGATGGCCGCCCTGTCCGGTACGAACCAACTTTGCACCCTGAGTGAAAGCAACCCCAAAGGGTATTGGCCTTTCTTCCCCCCGAACCCACACAAGATGGTCGGGTGTTGCCCGGAGCCCCTCATACGCAATGACCTCCCTCTCCCCTTTGCAGATGACCCCGTCATGGTTGACCCAGGATTCACCGTCCCACAGTTTGTGCAGGTTGGTTACCTCCTCGATCGGCACAAGCCCTTGGTCCGTCAGGACAAGCTGCCCTTCTGCGATACAGGCTAAGTCCGCAACCTTCCCCTTCTGCCGGAGCGGATGCTTCTTATCCATCTGCTCCGCGGGCACCCGGAACATCTGGCTGGCGGTGGCGATGTACAGATCCTTCTTCTGCTCATATGCTTCAAGGACCCACTGCTCCCCGGCCAGCCAGGCCAGCACCACCCGCTCGATGGAAGAAAAGTCCGCCACCACGAACTTGCACCCGTCCTTCGGGATAAAGGCAGTGCGGATGAGCTCGGATAATACCCCCGGCACAGAGTCATACAGCGCCTCCACCATCTCAAACTGTCCGGATCGGACCAGACCCCGTGCTGGTTTCAGGTCTTTTAAGTTATTGGCAGGAAGATTCTGTATTTGTATGAGCCGCCCTGAAAATCGCCCGGTACGACTGGCTCCATAGAACTGGATCAGTCCCCTTGCCCGGCCATCCTGACAGACTGCCGCCTCCATAGCTGCGTACTTCCTCACACTGGATTTTGCAAGGTCCTGCCGAAGTGCCAGCACCCGAGAAAGCTTGTCCGGCGCTGTTTTGAGCATGTCCCGGACTGCCGCCTTGCCGAGGGTGTCCGTCTCCAGGCCTTGGTCTGCCAGCCAGGTTTTCATCTGGGAAACGGAGTTGGGGTTTTCCAGATCCGTCAGTTCCCGCATGAGCCGGGTGAGTTCCGCCCTGGATCCCGCATCGCACCGGATCGCCTGCCGGACCAGTTCCATATCCAGCCGGATCCCCCGGTCATT
>DOHE01000074.1 GCA_003535395.1 Clostridiales bacterium
TTCCCTGCCCGTATGGCTGGCTGGCCGGCTGAACGGGGACAAGCAAACTTTTCGGCAGTTTATCAGATATGTCATCAGCGGATTTACAGCATTTGGATTTGAATTGTCCAGTTTCTGGGCCATGGAAACCCTTTTGTGGCCCAGAATCGGAACGTTTGAAACATATCTTTTTGGGATGCTGCTTAACAGCAAGAATGTATCCAACACCCTCTCCATGGGTCTGGGTTTTGCCATTGCCTTCACCCTGAACCGGGTATGGTCCTTTCAGTCCAAGGCTCCGGTTTTTCCCCAGTTCATCAAATCCCTGCTGCTTTTCCTGTTCAATATTGTGGCCTCCAACCTGCTGATCAACCTCTTCGTTGATGCCATGGGGATCAGCAAGCTGATTTCCAAGGTGATACAGATGGCGATCATTGTGATGTGGAATTTCATCCTGTACAAGAAGGTAATCTATCGATGAAACACAGAAGATGGCTATGGATCATCCTGATGGGGATGCTGGTACTGATGATGCTGTCCGGCATGCTTTTCGTGCCCGCAGCAAACTCTATGGAAGCGGAGCCTTCCACATCCGGTGTGACGACGGAGCAGAAAACACCAGCCAAAACGACTGCAAAACGGACGGTCATCCATACCGGTACCGGCAAGGCGGTTTCAACTCCAGAGGTAGTCAACGGATCTTTTGAAGAATGGAAGAGAGGCCTGCCTGCAGGATTTGGACTTTATGACTGGAAAAGCCGCACAGGGGTCACAGAATATATTTATGATACTACAGAAAAGAGATCGGGGAACGGAAGCCTGCTCATCAAAAGCAATTTTCCCAATGACGCCCGGGTAAGGCAGCAGGTCAAGGTAAAACCGGATACCTACTATCGGATCACCTGCTGGGTCAAGACCAGGGATGTTGGTACATCCTACCTTGGAGCCAACATTTCGGTGTATGATCTGGGGGATACTTCCGCTGATCTTCAGGGGACTAAAAATTGGAGGAAACTTGAGTTTATCGGCATGACCGGGCCCGGGCAGTACAAACTGGATGTCACCGTAGGCCTTGGGGGTTACAGCAATCTGAACACGGGCATGGCCTGGTTTGACGACCTCATGGTGGAGGAACTGGACGGACTTCCCAAAGGCAAACAGGAGATCAGTTTTTTCACGGATTTGTCTGCACCCCTGTCCTGGCTGAAGAACGGGACGAATACGGGGATCGCTTTCTGGTTTGTATTGATTTTCATCATTTTCATGGCAGGATTTGCAGCATTGACCATTCGTCTCAATTACCTGCGTTATGGCAAAAAGGGAGTATTTTCATCGACAGACCCGCGTGCAGCTCTTCCGGATACGGTACGGACAAAACCGTTCCGCCTTGAGAAACGGGATTGGATCATCATGGGGATCATGACTCTGGTCTATTCC
Source organism: Clostridiales bacterium (assembly GCA_003535395.1). Classification (GTDB taxonomy): domain Bacteria; phylum Bacillota; class Clostridia; order UBA8921; family UBA8921; genus UBA8921. Next base: position 1,417 of record DOHE01000074.1, read on the forward strand.
ACGATCGCTCTTTATAAGCTGGGCAGTGTGAAAGTTCCGGAAACATACTGGGCGCCTGTGCGCATGGGGGAGGCCATCACTTTCCAGTTCGACAAGGTGGCGGATCTGGAGAAAGTATATTATTACACCGGCCTGGGTGACGGGGATTACCGGCTGGAAACCCTGGACCCAATGACCGGAGAACCGGTTGTACTAAAAGAGATCAAAAAGGATCAGTTTGACGACTGTTTTATTTGGAAATACACGGAGCTGGATGTGCAGACCGATCATATCCAGCTGGTGGCAGATACCTTCAACGCCCAAATGTTTGAGATAGGATTTTTTGAGAAAGGGTCGGATACACCGCTTCCAGTTACTGTGACCTATTCCGCGACAGAAGCGCTGGATGAAGGCAGCCCGGAGAATATGATCGATGAGCCGGAAACCATCCAGTACATCCCCAGTTTCATGACATCCACCTATTTCGATGAAATTTACCACGCCCGCACCGCTTACGAACACATCCGGGGGATCAGTCCTTACGAAACCACCCATCCGCCGCTTGGCAAAGTGATCATGGCTGCCGGGGTGCTGCTTTTCGGCATGAATCCCTTCGGATGGCGGTTCATGGGCATGCTGTTCGGAGTGCTGATGATCCCGGCCATGTATGCATTCGGCATGAAGATATTCCGCAGAAGATTTTTTGCTTTCTGTGCCGCGTTCCTCATGATGTTTGATTTCATGCACTTCACCCAGACCCGCATCGCTACGATCGATTCCTATTGCGTCCTGTTTATCATCGCCATGTATTACTACATGTATGACTATTACATGAGCGGATCATACCGGTTGGGATTTGCCCGGGCGATGAAGGCTCTTTTCCTGAGCGGCCTCTTCTTTGGGATCGGCGCGGCATCCAAGTGGATCGGCATGTACGCGGGAGCCGGCCTGGCCTTCCTGTTTTTCCTGGCGAAATTCCGGGAATACCGGGAGTACACCCGGTGGATGAAGTCCGGGGAACCGCCCGGCGAAAAGTGGCACTATGACTATGTGCCCTACCACCTGAACCTGACCATCCTGCTGTGCGTGGTCTTCTTCGTGATCATACCGGGCGTCATCTACGTGGTCTCCTATTTCCCCTAT
>DOHE01000022.1 GCA_003535395.1 Clostridiales bacterium
GTTCTTTCGAAGTCTCCCTGGGGGTCAGCAAAACGCGCTTTGTTCCTTCCATGATCTATTCTGTAAGTCAGGAAACCATTGTGGACATCACGCTATATCCCAAAAATATCGAACAGGACAAGACCCCGGTGCTGAACTTCTTCTTCGGACTGGGAACGGGCAGCTTTGAGATTTCAGATGTTGAATTGCTCCAGGGCGAAAATTTCGCAACTTACCGCAAGTTCGAAAATGGCGTGGTATTGATGAACGGTACCCGGCAGGCAGTTGAATTCGACCTTTCAAAGATTGCACCCGGAGCCCGATTGTTTCGGATCCCCGGGCGGATCACACCGGAGGTCAACAACGGACAGAAAGCCGGGAAAAAAGTGGTACTCGGTCCGTATGACGGACTGGTGCTGATCGACCGGAGGATCATGCAGGATTTTACGCGCAAATGAAGGTGTGAGCAGAAGGAAGCCGCATTCGGTATTGTTTGGAATAAAATATATATTTCATTTTATAATGGAGGGATTACAATGTGTAAGATCAGGAAAACAAACAGGCTGTTGATATCCGGATTGATTTGCTGTATGCTGCTGCTCCAGTTCACTGCGGCCGGCTGCAGCAAAAAGGCAGCTGCGACAACTGCAGCAGTGAAAACGACAGGCAGGATGTCCCTTACCGCCGGGAAAACCACTTCGAAAGCAGGAATGCCAAGTTCGACTGTATCCGGTGGAACTGGATCCAGTGCAGAAGAACAGCAGGGATCCGGGGCAGCAGATCCGGACACATCAAGCCAGACGGAAGAAAATGAGCCCTATATTCCTGTGAAATCCTACGACCTGGGCGGCAGAACCGTCGTATGGACCCGCTGGGGAGATCCGGAGGAATACCGCCGCTGGTTTGAAGATGAAGAATTCGCCCGGACGTATACCGCCGAGGGAAATCAAATCACAGGGCATCTGTATGCTGTATACAAGAGGATGCAGGAAGCGCAAAAGAAATATAATTTTAAATTTAAGACAAATATTTGGACCAACGGTGTTGCTATGCAGGATGATTTTGAAAAATCGGCAATGGCGGGGATCCATGTCTCTGATATGCTGACGGGTTCATCCCAAAGGATGTTTCCAGCATATATAACAAAAAAATTGATCCTGCCTCTGGACGATTATTATGATTTGTCTGAAGATCTCTATCATCTGAAATCGAACCGTTTATCCATGGCGCTGAATGCATGGCAGGGGAAGCAGTATGGATTTTCTCCATTTCTTATCACAGGAACAGCCTATGGTGTGAATTGCGATCTTGACATGCTCGGCCGTGAGGGCCTGCCCAGACCTTATGATCTGATCCTTGCAAATCAATGGAACTGGGATACTTTTTTGTCACAGGCGATGACCTGTACCCGGGATCTGAACGGTGACGGTATTTTGGATCAATGGGGCATCGTGAATTACTATCAGCCGCTGCTGATCGGCATGATCAATTCCAACGGCGGGCAATTCCTGGCCACGAAGGGCGACAATGATGTCTCGTTTGCTCTTTCTGATCCAAAGTCTTTGAAAGGCCTGCAGTTTGCCAACGATCTGATCCATGTGTACAAGGTCGTAAGGGACAAACCTTACATTCTGGCAGCCCTGTTCGATAAGACAAGTTGCTTTACTGTCTTTTCATCCTATAAATGGGCATACGATGCTCGGGGGATCACAGGCATGGAATGGGTCCCGCTGCCTAAGGGACCGGATGCAGATACATACCAGTCGGTCATACCGATCCATAATCCGCTCATCTTTCCGGTCACAATGACCAACGCCGCTGAAATCATCAATATCATGATCGAGGTTTTTTCCTACTGGGATACGACACGCCCTTACTCCGTCGATGCCGATGCTGTCAAGTTCCAGCAGCTGGCAACCTGGGTGCAGGATGAAGAAATCCGGCGATTTTCTCTCGGTGTTGTCGATCAGGTCCGGTTCGATCCATATTATGGATTTTCTGCAGTGAAAACATTGATAGATAATAACATCCTGACCCCAATATCCAAGGGAGCGATATCGGTAGGTTCTGCTGTAGATTCCATCCGGACGCAGGTCCAGTCTGAGATCAGCGATGCCATGGGGAGACGATAAATCCTCAAATGTAACTTATATTATGATGATGATGGAGGATCAGCTTTGAAACCCAATATTCTTTATATTTTTTCAGATCAGCACAGAGCGGATGCAGCAGGATATGCTGGAGATATGAATGTGAAAACTCCGAATATGGATGCGATGGCCGCAGAAAGCATCGATTTCCGTCATTGCGTATCAAACAATCCATTATGCATACCTTACCGTGCGACCCTGATGACTGGGATGTACTGGGACCGGATCGCCCGGGAATACGGCGGAGTACCGCTAAGCAACCGATTGCCGGTGCTGGGACAGATTTTAAAGGATCATGGATATCAGACGGGTTATATCGGGAAGTGGCATCTTGACAGGCTATACGGGGAGCGTGCTGCACTGGACGGTTATGTTCCTCCTGAAAACAGGCTGGGATTTGATTACTGGCGGGTCCATGATTTGACACACAAGTATAATGAATCCTATTACTATGATGAAAACGGAAACAAATTGCTCTGGGACGGTTATGATGCACAGGCGCAGACACAGGAAGCCATAAAACACATCCGTTCATTGAAAAAAGACAAGCCGTTTGCGCTGTTTCTGTCCTGGGGGCCTCCGCATAATCCATATGATCAGGCTCCGGGTGAATTCAAGGATTTATACAAACCGGAAGACATGGTCCTTCGGCCCAATGTCCCGGAGGAAGTGAAAGCGTGGGCGAAAAAGACGCTGAGCCAATATTATTCACAAGTGACTGTGATCGATTCGTGTCTGGGAGAGATCATCGGAAGTTTAAAAGAGATGGATCTTGAGGATAATACGATCCTGATTTATACCTCTGATCACGGGGATATGCTGGGTTCGCAAGGGTCTGCATTGAAAATGCAGCCATGGGATGAATCCACCCTGGTTCCCTTCCTGCTCAGGTATCCCGGGGCATTCGGCAGAAAAGGGAGGAGGGAAAACAAGATATTTTCTTCCGTGGACATCATGCCAACCATTTTAGGACTGTCCGGGATCGATGTTCCCCAGGGCACTGACGGGAAGGATTGGACGCCGGTTCTGAAGGGGCAGGAGATGCCGCAGACCCCGGGTGCGCTGCTGGAACGGGAAAATCCAGCAAAAGTCAACGTAAGTATGATCCACAAGGAAATCCCG
>DOHE01000188.1 GCA_003535395.1 Clostridiales bacterium
CCATTGGCCCGTTCCATAAGATCCTGCCCTTTTTTTCGCAGACGAACGGCTGCGCCTGTAAATGGTCGTCTCTTTTTCCATTCGGGTAGTTTTTCCTCCTTGCTGTTTTGGAAGTCGGCGCCATTATATCATAAACCCGGAAAGATTATCTAGTCTTCCTCCATCCGGGAGGAAGCAGGTTCTTTAGCATGTCTCCTTCATTCTTGCCCCATCCCAGTGGATAATGATCCACGCACACTGCCAGACGTCCATCCTTTAAGCCGAATTCTTCGACAGGAAGTGTCTCTCCTTTTAAATAGCGGTTCACCAGGTTTTCATGTTCAGGAAGTTTCAGGTTAAGAACCGCAGATATATCCTTCCCGTCCAAGGCGGAAAGCATTGAATGGGAGGGTTCAAAAATTGCGGATGGGCTGCGCTCGCTTTTTATGGGTTTAATCCTGCCCAAATACCATCCGTTCTTAACGGCCGGCATCTTTTCAGGCCATGGGCAGGAAAGCGGGACACGGCTGATATGCCCGTTTTCTGCCTTCAGCTTGGCTCCGTTCAGGATTAGATCAGCGCCTGCGGCGGTCAAATAACTGTGCAGGAATTCTTCCAGTACGGAATGTTCCAGTGGGGTCAGCGACTTCCATACGGCGTTCCCCGGGGAGGCTGGATCGGACCTGGCCAATTCTTTCGGTGTTTCGTCTTCTTTTTCCAAAACAGCTGCGAAGTGCCCCTCACCCCGCATCCGGTGGGGCCAGATCCTCCACGTACCGGGAAGCCTGCTTTCCAAAGCAGCCTGGATATCTCCAGGGATCCGGTCATTCAGGTTTGTGAGAGGATGGAAATCGGGGTGGTGATGAAGAAATTCCTGTATCACCTGCTCATTTTCCAAGGGAGAAAAGGTGCAGGTGGAGTACACCAGCCGACCGCCGGGAAGAAGCATTCGGGCTGCCTGCGCAAGGATCTCAAGCTGTATACGGGAACAGCGGGCATTATCAAAGCGATCCCAATAACGGCATGCATCCGGAGTCTTTCGGAACATGCCTTCACCTGAACAGGGGGCATCGACCAGGATCCGGTGAAAATAGACGGGAAAACGCTCAGCCAGGGCGGCAGGAGCGGACTGTGTCACGAAGCCGTTCCGAACGCCATACATCTCAATATTGCGGACCAGGGCCTTGCACCGGCTTGAATTGGGTTCATTGGATACCAAAATCCCTTCTCCCGCCATCGCTGCTGCCAGCTGAAGGGTCTTTCCCCCTGGCGCTGCACAAAGATCCAGGATCCTTTCACCCGGTTTCGGATCCAGCAGCACCGCAGGCAGCATTGCGCTGGGTTCCTGCAGATAATAGAGGCCTGCAAAATAATACGGATGATTCCCCGGAGATATTCCTGCTGCAAACTCTGAAGGCTGATAATAAAATCCATCCCGTGTCCAGGGGACCCGCTCAATTCTCCCGAAAGGATGATTTTTCAAAAATTGCAACGGCTGTATTTTCAGAGTGTTCACCCGTAACGCAAAATTCCGGGGTTGGTTGTAGGAAGCCAGAAAACCGGAATATTCCTGTTCATCCAGGATCGTCTTCATTGCCTCCAGAAATTGCGGTTGAAGTTTCACTCGATTGCATCCTTCCCTTGCATCCATTGAGTCTCTTGCGTCTCTTGCGTCTCTTGCGTCTCTTGCGAAAAAACTGTTGCACGAAATCCATCTGCATGCTAGAATGTTGAATGGCAAAAGAACGCCAGCCAACACAAGGCCCGTTGGTCTAGAGGCCTAGGACGGCGCCCTCTCACGGCGTTAACAGGGGTTCGAATCCCCTACGGGCTACCAGGTAAAAAACAGGTCCAAAACGACCTGTTTTTTTTCGCGCTGCTGCTCGTCAGTCACCGGTCCCCTCTGGTCTGTTTGCGCAAATTCAAACTGGCTCGTGCTTTCATGATATGATCTGTCATGAGTTCTCCGGCTTTTTCAGAATCCCTGATTCGAATGGCTTCGTAGATCGCCGTGTGCTCTTTCAACGCCTCCGCTGCCCGATCCGGATAGGAAAGGGATGTATTCCTGGCATTTCTTACATACTGGTGGAAAGTGCCCAGCACATGCATCAGCGATTTGCTCTTGCTGGCAGCGAAGATGACCTGATGAAAACGGGAGTCGATCTGCAAAATATGGGAGGAGTCCTTCTTCCTGGTATAAAAATCCTCCAGCTCCAGAATCTCCTCCAGTTCTTCAAGTTCCCTGTCTGTTATATTCTGGGCTGCCCACTGGGCTGCAAGCCCCTCGACAAGCATACGGATGGTATAGATATCATCCACATCCTTATCGGAAACACCGCTCACAATGGCCCCTTTGTTGGGCACTACATGCACCAGGCCTTCCAGCTCCAGCTGCCGGATGGCTTCCCGGATCGGGGTCCGACTGACTCCGATCTCTTCAGAAAGCCTGAGTTCGATCAAGCTTTCTCCAGGTTTGTATCTCCCATTGAGAATATTTTCCCGTATCTGTTCAAATACCTGCCCGCCCAGCGAACGCTGGTAATGGACCTCTTCCGAATTCAGGGCCATCATGTTTTTTCCGCCTTCCCTCCACCGGATGCATCAGCCGCCCAACCGGGTGTGGTTCAACAGACCTCCTGCCAGCAAAATGGCTGCCTGGCGTTCAGAACATGCGATCCACACCATAAAATCATACCCTTGTGTTTCATTTCTTACCCGGATCTGTTCCTTTCCTATTTGATTGCGGGCATCTGGAATGCAAAGCGCATCCATAGGCTGGATCCGGTCATAATCCGTTTCATCTGTAAAGGTCATGGGCAGGATCCCGGAATTGATCAGATTGGCCATGTGGATCCGGGCAAATGATTTGACGATCACTCCCTTGATCCTGAGTTCCAGGGGAGCCAGCGCTGCATGCTCCCGGCTGGAACCCTGACCGTAATTGGTTCCTCCTACGATAAACCCGCCCTGATTCTGTTTTGCTCTTGCCGGAAATTCCGTATCGCAGGGAGTCAGACAATAACCGGCCAAATACGGAACATTGGACCGGAAAGGCAGGAGTTTGGCGTTTGAAGGCATGATGTGGTCAGTAGTGATATGATCCCCCAGCTTGATGAGCACTTTCCCACAGACTTCATCTGCCAGAGGTGCATTGACCGGGAAGGGTTTGATATTCGGGCCCCGGATCACTTCTGCGGCTTCTCCTTCCGCCGCCGGAGGGATGACCATGCTGTCATCGGCAAGGAATGTACGCGGCTGTGCCACACGGGGGGCCGGGCCGTCATTGGCCGGATCCGTTAAGACACCGGTAATGGCGCTGACCGCTGCAGTCTCGGGGCTTACCAGATATACTTGTGCAGATGCGGTGCCGCTCCGCCCTTCAAAATTCCGGTTGAATGTCCGAAGAGAAACGGCGTTCGTGGCAGGCGACTGCCCCATACCGATGCAAGGCCCGCAGGCGGATTCCAGGATCCGGGCCCCTGCAGCCACCATATCTCCCAGAGCCCCGTTTTGAGCCAGCATGGCAAGAACCTGCCGGGAACCGGGAGAGATGACCAGGCTGACCCGGGGATGGACCTTTCGGCCTTTCAGGATGGCCGCCACCTTCATCATATCCATATAGGAAGAATTGGTGCAGCTGCCAATGGCCACCTGATCGACGGGAATGCCGGCAATATTGGCTACCGGGACCACGTGGTCTGGACTGTGGGGTTTTGCCGCCATGGGAACCAGTGCAGACAGATCCACCGTGATTTGTTCGTCATACCGGGCATCTGCATCCGCATTCAATTCCACAAAATCCTGTTCCCGTCCCTGAGCTCTTAAAAATTCCCGGGTCACGGCATCGCTGGGAAAGATGGAGGTGGTAGCACCCAACTCCGCTCCCATGTTGGTAATGGTGGCCCGTTCCGGTACAGTAAGGGTGGCAATGCCGTCCCCGGCGTACTCCATGATTTTGCCCACTCCGCCCTTAACAGTAAGCTTTCTTAAAATCTCCAGGATAATATCCTTGGCTGTGACCCACGGCTGCAGCCTGCCCGTCAGTTCGACCCGACAAATCCTGGGCATGGACAGATAATAGGATCCTCCTCCCATGGCCACCGCCACATCCAATCCACCTGCACCGATCGCCAGCATGCCGATCCCTCCACCGGTGGGTGTATGGCTGTCAGAGCCCAGCAGGGTCATGCCGGGAATACCGAACCTTTCCAGATGGACCTGGTGACAGATCCCGTTCCCGGGCCGGGAAAAATGGATGCCATGTTTATAGGCGACCGTTTGGATATATTTATGGTCATCGGCATTTTCAAAGCCAGTCTGAAGTGTGTTGTGATCGATGTACGCCACGGATTTGCGGGTTTTCACCCGGGAGATCCCCATCGCTTCAAACTGGAGATAGGCCATGGTCCCTGTTGAGTCCTGGGTCAGGGTCTGGTCGATGCGAATCGCAATTTCATTGCCGGGTTCCATATTCCCGCCGACGAGATGGGCTGCCAGTATCTTTTGCGTCAGGTTTTGTCCCATTGTTCCTTTTCCTCCTGCATGTTTTTATTCCGGTTTTTTCAGTAATTCCGGAGAAATGCGGGTGACTGCCGCCAGGATCTCGTCATCACTTAACGAAGTGACCCTTCCGGAAGCGTACTCTTCATCCACCCAATCCTTGATGCTAAGTACCTGGGGGTTTCGCTTGTCGATCCTGTTTTCACCGCTTAGTCCCAGCAGATCATTCAGCCAGTGGGCGATGCCCGCAGAACCGGATGTCTGGTTGACGACCACTTTCACCGGACGGTTGAGCAGCTTGCTGGTGTCAAAGATGTTGTAGATCTCTTCATCTTTTAAAAGCCCATCCGCATGGATCCCTGCCTGGGTGATATTGAAATGCCGCCCTACGAAAGGGGTTCGGTGGGGAATGTCATACCCGATTTCTTTTTCATAATACTCTGCAATTTCCGTGATCACCGTAGTGTCCATCCCGTCCGTAGTTCCCCTAAGCTGTGCATATTCCATCACCATGGCTTCCAGCGGGGTGTTTCCGGTGCGTTCACCGATGCCCAGCAGGGAGCAGTTGACGCTGGCGGCACCATAAAGCCATGCGGAAGTGGCATTGACCACGGCCTTGTAAAAATCGTTGTGCCCGTGCCATTCGATCAGTTCACTGGGAAACCCCGCATAATGATTCGCGCCATAAATAATACCGGGCACGCACCTTGGCATGGCAGCGCCGGAATAGGGTACGCCGTAACCCAGCGTATCACATGCCCGGATTTTGATGGGTATCCCGCTTTGATCCATCAGTTTTTTAAGCTCGATGGCAAAGGGAACCACAAACCCGTAAAAATCCGCCCGGGTAATGTCTTCAAAATGACAGCGGGGTTTGATCCCCACTTCGATTGCACTTTTAATGATGGCCAGGTAATCGTCCATCGCCTGCCTGCGCGATTTGTTCAGCTTCTTGAAGATATGATAGTCTGAGCAGCTGACCAGGATGCCGCTTTCTTTGACTCCCATCTCCCGTGCCAGCTGAAAGTCTCCCCGGGTGGCACGGATCCATCCGGTCACCTCCGGATACTGGTATCCCCGTTCCTGACACCTTCTAACCGCTTGCTTGTCCCTTTCGCTGTAAAGGAAGAATTCACACTGGCGTACCAGACCCTTAGGCCCACCCAGCCGGTGCATGTAATCGTAAAGGCGCACGATCTGTTCTACAGTATAAGGTGCCCGGGATTGCTGTCCGTCCCGGAAAGTAGTATCCGTCATCCAGATCTCATCCGGAGTATACATAGGCACCCGCCGGTGGTTGAAGGCACATTTGGGCACTTCATCATACCGGAAGATCTCCCGGTACAGGTTGGGTTCAGCCACATCCTGCAGGGAATACTCAAAAATCTTCTGCTCCAGCGTATTAGTCCTGGGATTAAAATAAATCATGCGGCACCTCCATAGGAAAAATAGACTTCCGCTTTGTTCTATTGTATACAATCATACACAGATACAAAAGGGATGTCAAGCAAAAGTTAAACATCATGCCGGGTTCCCGGGTCCGGTGCCTCTGTATGAGAAAATACCTCCAAAGCTTCCTTGCAGTGATCCTGCAAACAGGAACCCGGTCTGAAATGAGTCAGAAGAAGTCTGCCTGCATCTGCTTCCCGTGCCAATATCCCGCATTCCCGTGCGCTCATATGAGGCAGATCGCCGGCTTGTTTTTCCTGGTGCAAAAAACATGCATCCGCCAGCAGGATCCCGGCCCCCCGGGAAAAATCGGCCAACCCCGGACAGAGTTTGGAATCCCCGGTATAGACTATTATTTTATTTCCGTATTCCAGACGGATGGCATAACTCTCCACCGGGTGGGCGGTCCTGAAAAAGGAAAGCTGCACCCCGCCGATATCCAGCCGGCTTTGCTGCGTGATTTCGGTATAATCCAGGTATTCGGAGGCAACAAGCAAACTTTTATGGGGCTGAGGTGTACCCGGCCCCCATACCGGCATTGGACCGGCCATCAACCCGGATTTGACTGAAAGCTGCATAAAATATTGGAATACCAGCAAATCAGAAAAATGATCGTAGTGCAGATGAGACAAAACAATGGCATCCAGGCCGGAAAGAGGCAGATGCTGCTGCAGTGCGGAAAGCACTCCGCTGCCGCAGTCCAGCAGGATCCGTCGGCCTGCAGCTTCCACCAGATAGCCCGAGCAAACACCGCCCTTCCCCGGGTAGGGTCCCTGGTTTCCTAAAATCGTAAGAGTCATGTTCCATTCTCCCGGACCAGCCGCATCAGAGGAAAATGCAATAAATAACCTGCCAGCAGGCTCACACCTCCCTGGACAAAATTCATGGGCAGGTTGGATATTCCGGCCACCAGGCCAAAGGTGGGATCAAAAAATCCCAGCAGAAAAGCCTCTGCAATGAAATACCCTGTGATCATGACCCCAGCGCCTCCCAGCATCCCCAACAGAAAGCCCGGATTTGCTTTTCGGCCGGCGGTTTTAAATTTATGGTCGAAGAGCATGCAGATCCAGCCTGTGACAGCGCCTTCCAGCCCTTTTACTACCAATGTGATGGGCGCATACAAAAATGCGCCGTAACTGATATCCGCCAGCATGGAGCCAAGAGCTCCGGCAACCAGAGCCGTCTTCCATCCCAGAAGCAGAGCACACAGAAAAATGACAGTATCACCAAAATTCAGATATCCCGGAGGAATGGGCCCCGGGATGGTGGTGAAGCGGGTGCTGATAAAAACCAGAGCGATGGCAAGCGCTCCGTAACTCAAAGCTTGGATATGTATTTTCTGCTGATAGGGTCGAATGGATCTCATGACAGCTCATCCCTCCCGGTTATTGTTTGCAGGTGCGGCCTGAAATGTGTCCTGATGTAAAAAACGAAGGAAATTACAGGAGTTTGCATTGCATTTTTCTTTATATGTCCAAAGAAATCCTTTGAATGCGGATTCATCAAGCAAAGGGGTGGTAAAGGCCAGTTCATGTTCCGGCTGACGTTCATGCAGCCGAATGATTTCGGCACCGGGAATCATATCCGGCAGGATCCGTGCAGCGGATTTCCGGTCGGGCAGTTCCATACGAACATAATAGTGGAAATGACTTTTTCCGGGATCGCGCACACATCCTTTGTCTTCCCGTCTCCATACCTGCACCATGCTTCCCGGGTTGCGCACCACATCGATGATATCGGCGATGATTGCGCTGGCGGTAGGCATTTTCCCGGCGCCTCTTCCGTAAAACATGGCATCTCCCACCACGTTGCCCGTTACCACGATGGCGTTAAACACATCCTCAACCCCGTACAGAGGGCTTTTTTTGGAGACCAGCATGGGACAGACCCGGGCGCTGATGCAGTTGCCGGTCGCTTCCCGGGAGCTGGATGCCACCAGCTTGATGGTATGCCCCATGATCCGGGCATAGGTAAAATCCCGGCATGTGACTTCTGTGATCCCTTCCGTCAGTATATCCTGGTAATCGATATACCGTTCGTACGCAATACTGGAAAGAATGGCGATCTTTCTGCAGGCATCATGGCCATCCAGATCATTGGCAGCATCAGCTTCTGCATATCCGTTTTCACGGGCTTCTTTCAGGGCAGTCTTAAAATCCTTGCCATACTGGCGCATCTGCGTCAGGATGTAGTTGGTGGTTCCGTTCAAAATACCCGTAACAGCCATGATGTCATTGGCAGCAAGACACTGCATCAGCGGCCGGATGATGGGGATGCCCCCTCCGACGCTGGCCTCATACATATAACGCACACCCTTCTCCCGGGCAAGTGCCAGAAGTTCCGGGCTGTGCCGGGCAAAGAGCTCCTTATTGGAAGTGACCACATGNNGCGCAATGCGGGTCCCGCCGATGGTCTCAACGATGATGTCTATGGAAGGATCGCTGAAAATATCTTCCGGATCCCGGGTGACAAGATGCCTGTAAGGATCCTCCGGAAAATCCCGTATATCCAGGATCCTCCGGACACGGACCTCTTTGCCGGCCTTGCGCCGGATGCTCTCAGAGTAGGTCTCCAGGACTTCCACCACGCCGGAACCCACCACTCCATATCCGATGACAGCAACATTGCTCATAAAATATCCTCCACCCGCTCCAGACTGCCAATCATTCCCGTGCCAGTATTTCCTGCCTGCGCACCCCATCGATGAGCAGGATGGCTTCCACCATTTCTTCAAGAGAATGGCTCATGGATTCTGTTTCGATGGCAATGGTCACATCTGCCAGACCGTTGATGGGAATATTTTGATTGATGGTCAGAATATTTCCATTGGCAGCTGCCACTTCGTGGATGATCCGCGCCAGTATGCCCGGAAAATCCTCTACCACGATAAACAGTGTGATCACCTTGCCCACAGAGTTCTCAAAAAATTGCTGGACACTGTCCTTATATTTATAAAATGCACTTCGGCTGATCCCAGCCTGGCGGACGGCTTCATTGACCGACTTGACTTTCCCTCCGGCAATCAGCCTTTTTGCCTCCACTACCCGAGGAAATACTTCTGGAAGCACAGACATGTCCACCAGTAAATACCGGGAATCCTTTTTCACTCGGAATCGTCCTCCTGTCGTGCACATTTGTTCTTATAATGCGCATATTATCACAGAGGCTCAAAGAAATCAACCCGTGGTAAGCACCTGCACTGCCACATCCGTCATTTCATCCCGGGCACAGGTGCGCTGATGCAGGATCGGTTTTCGTTGCAGATCTTTCAAACCTTCCGGGACCGGCAGTCCGGTCCTGGATGAAAGCAGCCGGATCAGAGCGTATTCGTCAAAACCCGTTGGATCCATATCAGGGAACACTGCCCGGACCACATGGGCATTAAATTTAAAAGGACTGGCTGTAGATACGATCACCGCAGGAGTCATGTCCCGGGTGGATATCACGTATTTGTCGTATACATCCACCGATACAGCGGTATGTGTATCGATGAGATATCCATACTCCCGGTAAATATCCGATATCGTCTCCAGAGTTCCTTTTTCGGTGCAGTAACCACCCCAGAAATATTTTTGGATTTTCTCCCGCAGGGTCCCGTTTACATCAAAACTCCCATAGAGATTCAGCCGGTCCATCATGCGCTGAACACTCTGTGCGTTGCCCTGGGACAGATGATACAAAAGC
>DOHE01000263.1 GCA_003535395.1 Clostridiales bacterium
TTATGACCGGAGCGGAGAGGACAAAGTGCTAAAGGCTGCTGCCAGGGCGGCGGATGCGCTGATCCGTGTGACCGGGCCGGGGCAGAAAAAAGTGACGGAGACCGGACTTCCCATCCTGGAAGCGCTGTCCTCCTGTTCGGTGCTGGAACCGCTGGCACTGCTGTATCAGCGGACAGGGGAGTCCCGTTATCTGGATTACATCCATCATTTGATCGCCCTGATCCGGGAGCCCAACGATTATACGGAAAAAGGGATCCGGCTGATCGAGGATGCCCTGGCCGGGATGGATCCGGTGGACATCTCCTCCCCCAAAGGATATGAGATGATGTCCTGTTACGAAGGCTTCTGTGAAGTTTACCGGATAACGGGAGAAGAACAATACCTGCAGGCTGTCCTTCGGTTTGCCCACCAGGTCCGGCGGAAGGAGATCATGCTGGTGGGATCCGGTTCCAGCGGAGAACTCTGGTGTGACGGCGCCAACCGGCAGACAGAACGGCTGGAACAGCCCATGGAAACCTGCGTCACGGCCACCTGGATGAAACTCTGCTTTCAGCTGCTCCGGCTGACAGGAGATCCCCTCTGGGCGGATGAAATGGAGATCACCCTGTACAATGCCCTTCTCGGGGCGATGATGCCGGCAGGGGACTGGTGGGCATACTTCTCGCCCCTGGCCGGGGAGAGGGTACCCAGCCACCTGCAAGTCCCCCTGGTGGGGTCCAGTTGCTGCGTTGTCAACGGGCCGCGCGGACTCCTCACTGTCCCGGCATGGGCGGTCATGACGACCCCGGAGGAGCCGGGGCTGACGGTAAACCTGTACGCACCGGGGACCTGGAAAACGGTCCCCGACAGGGACGCCGGCCGGGGAGCCACACCCGATACCGCACCCCCGCCTAAAGTGATGCTGATCCAGGAAACGGACTATCCGGAAACGGATCTGGTCCGGATCACCCTGCGGCAGTCAGATCCCCTGGCGTACAGCCTCCGGCTGCGCATTCCTGCCTGGAGTAAAAAAACCGAACTAACGGTCAACAGAGAGACTGTGCCCTGCACACCCGGAACTTATGCCCGGATCCACAGGACCTGGCAAGACGGGGATGTACTGGTGCTGAAGCTGGATCTTCGGGGCCGGGTGGTCACCTCCCCGGGCAGCGTGAATCACAAAGCCATCCTGCGGGGCCCGGTGGTCCTGGCTCTGGACAGCCGCCTTGTTGCTGAGGAGGAGAAAACCCTGTGGCTGCTCCATGACCGGATGCACTGGCGGCATGACAAGGCCTGGGACATCGACTATGTGCTGCTTCGGCAGGCGGGAAGGAAGGCAGCGGCAGGGCCCGGAGAGGCAGACGACTCCGCGGACCCAGAGGAATATGTGGAGTTGACACCGGTCGCGCGCAAGCCGGAAGGGGTCTGGATGGCGTTTGAAGTGCCGTTTCTTCACCGGCCCACCCATTTTGTGAAGCATGAGCGGCAAACCCTCCTGCTGTGCGACTATGCTTCCGCGGGAAATGCCTACGATGAAGAGGACCNNCCCAGCCCATGTGGATGGGAAATGTTTTTCCCC
This sequence comes from Clostridiales bacterium, assembly GCA_003535395.1. Classification (GTDB taxonomy): domain Bacteria; phylum Bacillota; class Clostridia; order UBA8921; family UBA8921; genus UBA8921. The sequence continues at coordinate 1,559 of DOHE01000263.1, forward strand.
GGAATACCTGGCGGATCCTCACCTCCGGAGCGGAACGACCCCGCGGGCCCAGCAGACCCCGCCAGCCCTGCCGGACCGGAACGGCCCCGCGGGCCCCGCAGGCCCTGCAGCGGTGAGAAGCGCTGATCCCTGCCGCTGCAGCCGGCAGCTTCCTATTGCCCAAATACGTTTCGGACGGCATCCAGATAACCGAATCCATATTTGGCGGTGGGCATGATATAATGCCCTTCCCCGAACTCATTCCAGTTGTCCAGCAGCACCATGCGTCCCTCCAGCCCGGAGGTATTCCGGGCATCCACAGCAGATTTTGCATCCGTCAGCAGCTGCTGGAATTCTCCCGGGGTCAGCTGCCACTTTTTTGATGTGACACTGTTGTTCCAGGGAGAAGAATCCCATCCCATGGAACAGGTGACGATATTGGGAAGTTTTGCCTGCGCCTGCTTTTCCCAGACAACCCGGTGGCCTGCCAGGATCTCCGCTCCGGTGAAAGTGGTCTTCCCGGAAGGAAGGGCGCCAGTCGCGAAGGTAGGCCAGTGATAGGAAAAGGTATACTGCAGTCCCTGTTCTTTCATGGCAGCGTGATCCGCCGCGGGGGATCCCCAGCAGTACTGGCCCAGCAGGGTCAGTCCCTTGAATCCGGCAGCGATCACCCGCTGCTCTGCCTTGGCCATCGCCTGCCGCACGCCGGCATCACTGCCCAGGTTCTGGGTCAGGCGGGAAGGCGCGTAGATGGCCAGCACCGGTTTTCCATCCAGCACCAGATAGCTGGGATGGGTGAAATAGTGATTGATCCAGTATGGGACCACATTATCCAGGAAATCTTTTTCATCTGCCACACCGCAGGCGATATCATTGGCATTCTCCCACATGATCATAAACTTGATCCGGTCGGCATATCTGCAGTTGGAAAGACCCCGGATCCAGTGATCCAGCCGGACCTCTACCGGGCTTTTGCCCAGATTGTTTTTGTCCCGGTACCAGCAGGTCATAAAAAATCCGATCCCGTGCTCCACCGCCGCCTTAATCTCCCAGTCGGTGGGGAGGGGAGTGCCTTCCGGGTACCAGCCCAGGAAAGGCTTGCGCTCCGGATAGGAAATGATCCGTGTCCAGCCGTCGGTATTCCACAAATTGCACATCTGGGCGCCCACCCGATAATTTCCTGTATCCAGAGGGTGGGGTTCCGGCACCGGATAATCCTCCGAAACCGGCTTCACTTGCCAGTCTGCCGGAGCCAGGGTGCCGCTTCCGTCCCGGCTTTCCACCTGCAGTTTCCTTCCGCTGGCGGAATTGGTAATCTCCAGGGTGCCCTCGCCGGTTCGGCCAAAGCGCCACAGCTGCTCTGCCTGGCCGCTTTCCATAGCCAGTGTTGCCGGCTGCCCGGCGCCATTTTCTGTGAGGGCCTTGGATGCATGCAGATTTATAATAAGAAAGGTATCATAGCCGGCGGGCGTGATGAACCAGAGCTGGCTGTACCCGCCATTTTCCGCAGCGTTTCTGGCTTTAGCCCCGATGTCGGCGGAACCGCCTGCTATGTCCAAGACCGCGCGCTCCGACTGGCAAGCCAGGGTGTAGGGGGCATACCGGGTAAAACTGACCGGCTGAGACACGGAAAGGGTTGCTGTAGGGTTAGGCATATTGATCGCGCTCCTGTTCTCTTCTATCTGGCTGATCGAGTCTAAATCAGAAGATTCTGCCGTCCCGCTGCCTGAAACGGCACTCGTGGTCGGGGAGGAGGCGGCGACAGGACTGCCGGCACTGCCGGAAAATTTTGTACGTCCGGCAAGGCCCGTGGTCTTGGGAGATTTTCCCGCACAGCCAGAAATGGCAATAATTAATAGGAAAAGCGGAATGATCCAACGACTTTTAAATAATAGTGTACGGGGTTGCTGCATGGCGGAGACCTCCTTTTTTAGATAATTTTTGTCTGGCGTCCTCATCTTACCACCCGGAGAAAGCGGTTTCAAACGCTGTGGGAGAGGTTCTAAAGATTTCCTACTGACCTGTGGGAGAGGGGAGCTTACAATAGAAAATATAATGATCATTGTCAAAAAAGGAGGACTTTGCATGAAAAGAATCATTTCTATTATTTTGTCCCTGCTCATGGCGGTCTCATTTCTGGGTGGATGCAAAAAACCGGCAACAGAGGCCACGACTGCCAGGGCCGGCACCGGGACTGCCGTGAAGGCGACGACCGCCGCCAAGGCTACGGCTGCGAGAACGACACAGAAGACGGGCACCCAGGGAGAAACCGGG
>DOHE01000312.1 GCA_003535395.1 Clostridiales bacterium
CAGACAGGTGCGCGAAGGGATCTGGATCGAAGAAGGGGCGGTCATCGGTGCGGATACAGAACTCCGAAAGCCCTGTATCATCGGTGCGGATGCCCGGATCGGGCCGGGCAGCGTGATCGGACCGTATGCGTGCCTGGGGAATGCTGTAAATATTGGCAGGCAGTGCCAGGTAAGAGATACAGTCATCTTAAACGGAGCCTCCCTGGGAGATGCTTGCCGCTTTACCGGAAATATCACCTGCAGCAGCGCGCGAATCCTGGATAATGTAACCGCCATGTCCGGCTCCATTCTGGGCAGCCACTGCGTGGTGTATGAAAATGTGACAATCCAGCGGGATACCAGTCTTTGGCCAGGGACACAGGTGATGCCGGGCATGCAGGCGGGAGGAGAAAAAATACAGGGCACATTCAAGGGACGGGCTCTGTTTGGCCGGCAGGGCATCACAGGTATTCCCGGCCAGGATATTCCTCCGTGGACTGCATCGAAGACGGGATCGGCCTGGGCAAACCTGTACCCCGAGGGTTCCAGGCTGATCATCGCTGCCGACGGCACGGACCCATCCCGGATAATATCCCGTGCCATGGCCTCGGGTGCGGCAGCGGCAGGGGCTGAGATCCTGGAAGCAGAAGATACGGCCCTCCCTGAACTTAGAAAATGCATTTCCTTTCTGGGTTGTGCCGGAGGGATCCATGTGCGTTGGCAGGGTCCGGAAGATAATTTCTGCCGGATCGTATTCCTGAACCAAAATGGGTTGGATGTGACCAGACAGGAAGAAAGGAAAATCGAAAATACAGCCGGCCGCGGGGACTTTCGTATGGTTCCGCCTGAAGAAATGGGCATGATCCGTGCATTTCATGAAATCTCCTCAACCTATCGCCGGCTGCTTTCAGGAACGGTTTCAGAGATCCCGCCGGGAACATCCATCGCCCTTGCGCTTCGAAGCAGCGCGGACCGGTTTGTATCCGAGGCTCTGCGGGAGGCCGGAGTCAATGTGATCGAAGCGCCACAGTTGGAAAAACATGGATGCCTGCATTTTGGAAGTATGCTGGGGGCTGTGGTCAACACGCAAAAAGATGATTTTTTCCTGGTGGACAGCAAGGGACGAGCCGCTTCAGGAGATCTGCACCTGGCGATTTCTGCTCTTATCACTGCCATGGCTGGGGAGGGAAAGGAGATCCGGATCCCGGTAACTTCAAGCACCGGATTGGAGATGGTGCTGAAAAAATTTGGGGCCCGTGTAACCCGGACCCGGACATCCATGAATGAATGGATGCAGGGGATGGATCCGGTGCAGTTCGACCTTTGTTTTGATCCCCCTGCGGGGATCCTGCGTGCGGTCTCCCTTCTGCATAAAAGAAAGATGGAGATCGATGCCCTGTTCGAACTGCTTCCGGCTGCCTGCAGAACATTTTCAGAATATCCCTGTCCATGGGAAATGAAGGGAAGCGTGATGCGAAGACTGATGGAGGAGAACCGGGAGGAAGTGGTGGAGGCCAGAGAAGGGGTAAAGCTTAAAAAGGGCGCCGGTTGGGCATTGATCCTGCCGGATGCTGAAAAACCTGTTTTCCGCATCCTTACCGAAGCGGCCACTCTTGAAGCCGCGGAGGAAATTGCTGCAGATTCCAGGCGCATGCTGCTCTCCCTTCTGCCGGAGAAACTCTGACTATATGGTCGGTCTTCCCGGTTGGGCATTGAATCCATATCAGGCATTTCTTATAATGGGCGCAGATTCGGGCGTCCGGTTCTCCTGGGACAGCTGTGGATCGTGGGAGGAGGATGGAGAAATGTCGATGGCGTCTGCTCAAGGCAGCCATTTCGGGATCCGCATCAAGGGCACAGGCAGTTGTGTTCCTTCCTTTGTTTGCACAAATGCGCATTTGTCCAGTCTGGTTGAGACATCCGATGAATGGATCGTTACCAGGACCGGGATCCGGGAACGCAGGATTTCCCTGGACGGTAAAAATACGCCGCTTGTACTGGAAGCCTCCAGGAAAGCCCTGGAAAATGCTGAAATAGAAGCATCTCAGCTGGATCTGATCATCGTTGGCACAGTGACTCCGGATACATTGGTCCCATCCCAGGCCTGCACGCTTCAATGGCAGCTTGGGGCCACATGCCCTGCATTCGATATCAATGCTGCCTGCTCCGGATTTATTTATGCCTTGGATGTCGCAAAGAACGGAATATTATCCGGAAATTACCGGAATGTACTGGTGGTCGCGGGAGAAGTGCTGTCCCGCATTACCAACTGGCAGGACCGCACCACCTGCGTGCTTTTCGGTGACGGAGCCGGTGCGGTCGTGTTGACACGGGTGGAACATCCTGTTCTGTTTACGACCCATTTGGAGGCAGAGGGAGACAAGGACGGGGTTCTCAGCTGCCCCGGAGTGCAGGGAGGATATCCCGGGGGCCAGTTTCCTCCGCATGTACCTTCCTATCTGGATATGAACGGGCATGAGGTTTTCAAGTTTGCTGTAAGGGCGTTTATAAACCATATTCGCAAGGTCTTGAAGGAAAATCATCTGACCCGGGAGGATATCCGGTGGATCATTCCCCACCAGGCTAACATCCGTATCCTCGAGGCTGCCTCCCAGCGCCTGGGGATCCCCATCGAGCGATTTGCCGTCATACTTGAAAATTATGGGAATACTTCCGGTGCCAGCATCCCTATGGCGCTGGATGAACTCAACCGTTCAGGATCTTTGCAGCGGGGAGACAAATTGATATTCGTTGCTTTTGGAGGCGGACTTACATCC
>DOHE01000326.1 GCA_003535395.1 Clostridiales bacterium
CCTGGACGGCCTGCATTTTCGTCCCTGCCTGTTGCTGGGTCCGGAGGGAATGCCTGTGGACTTTCACTGTCTGCCACTGACGATGTGCTCCAATCTGTCATTATCCGGGACAATGAATGAAACTTTGGATGCTTATTATACCTTAAAATATTCAGGGAACCGGATCCGGCAAAAAAAGGAATATCTTGGGAAAGTCATGAAAGCCCACCTGGAGCGTTGCAACCGCAAGGCTGGGCTTCAGGAAGAGCAAATACAGGGGGCATCCCGACTGCAGGTCTGCCGGACCTATGGAGAATTGCTCACCGCCAACCTGTACAGGCTGGAAAACGGCATTTCCCATGCAACTCTGGAAGATTACAGCCGGGAGGGAAATCCTCTGGTTGAAATCCCTCTGGATCCCTCCCTGAGCCCTGGAGCCAATGCAAAAAAGTATTTCAAGGAATATGCAAAAGCTCGAAATATCCTTGCCAAAGCAGAGGCCCAGTTGGAAAAAACCCGGCAGGAAGCGCTGTATATAGCAAATGTGCTTTTTGACATCGAAGAGGCGAATTCCCTTGCGGAACTGGAACAGATACAAAAAGAGATCATGACGGAAGGATATCTGAAAACAAATGTGCCCCGGCCAAAAGCCGCTCCCGGGGATGAGTTTTGTCCTGACCGGTACCGGTCTTCCGATGGTTTTGAGATCCTGGTTGGACGCAACAACCGTCAAAACGACGAGCTGACCCTACACCGGGCATCGTCCAAAGATATTTGGATGCATGCGCGAAATATTCCAGGGGCTCATGTGGTCGTTAAACAGGATCCGGGCCGGGAAATATCGGAAACCACACTTCGGGAAGCTGCAGCCATCGCAGCCTGGCACAGCCGGTACAGAAACTCAGGCGGTGTATCCATTGATTATACACAGATCCGGAATGTGAAAAAACCAACCGGGGCGAAACCCGGCATGGTCATATACCACCGGTTTTCTACCTTGTATGTAAGGTCTGACAAGGACCTGATCATAAAACTGAAGGAAGGGAACGATCCACATGCTTTCTGAAAAGATCGTGCACAATCTGAAAAAATCATCCGGCATCCGCGCCATGTTTGAAGAAGGGGAACGGCTTCGTAAAATTTATGGCAGCGACCAGGTCTATGATTTTACATTGGGGAATCCGGATCCTGAACCGCCGGAATCTGTCCGGGAGTCCATCCTTCGGCTGGTCCGCGCCGGAGAGAAAGGGCTGCACAAATACATGTCCAATGCGGGATTTGCCGATGTCCGGGAAAAAATTGCATCTTCCCAGCGTGCTGAAACCGGGTACAAAGTCGAGGCTCACCATGTGCTTATGACCGTGGGGGCTGCCGGAGCCTTGAATGTTCTTTTAAAATCTCTGTTAAACACGGGAGAGGAAGTCATCGTTTTTTCTCCATATTTTGTTGAATATGGATTCTATGCGGAAAATCATGGGGGCCGGATCGTGGTTGCCCAAACCCGGAAAGAGGACTTTCAGCCGGATGCAGGATCTCTGGAAAAAACCATCACCAAAAAAACAAAGGCGATCCTATTGAATACACCCAATAATCCCACGGGAGCGGTGTATACCCGGGAAGTCCTGAAGCAGTTGAGGGACGTCATCTGCAAAAAAGAACAGCAGCTTGGGATCCGGATCTGCGTGATCTCCGACGAACCTTATACCCGGCTGGTGTACGATGGAGTGGAAGTCCCCTGCATGTTCGATTATTTTATCAATTGCGTACGGGTGACGTCTTTCAGTAAATCCCTTTCCCTCCCGGGAGAGAGGATCGGATATGCGGTGCTCCATCCTGAAATGGAGGAGGGTGCCTTGCTGATGGATGCCATGGTATTTTGCAACCGGGTGCTGGGATATGTCAATGCTCCGGCCCTGTTCCAAAAAGTGATCGCTGAAAACCTGGATGCAAAGGTGGATGTTGATGTTTACCGGGAAAGACGGGACCTTCTTTACGGAAAACTGACTTCTCTGGGCTTTCGTTGCGTCAAACCCGAGGGTGCTTTTTACCTGTTTCCGGAATGTCCTGTCGATGATGATGTCCGCTTCAAGCAAATGGCGCTGGAAAATCGGATCCTTTTGGTGCCCGGGGGCGGGTTCGGGCAGCCGGGATACTTCAGACTGGCATATTGCGTTGACAAATCAATGATACAGCGGTCTTTTCCGGCTTTTGAAAAACTGGCGGACCAGGCCGGTTTGTGACCGGACGGGCTGACGCTCCGGTGGCCAGCCCCGGTCCCGGCCCCGGTCCCGGCCCCGGCCCCGGTCCCGACAAGGCGGTTGACACGGATACACCTGTATGCTAGAATACCTTCGCAGCCGCACGTCCAAGGGCTTTTAACGTCATGGATCCGAAACCGGATGAAATAGGCGGCCTTTGACGGCGAGTCACAAGCAAAGGAGGCAGGACCATGTACGCATTGATCGATACATGTGGAAAGCAGTACAAGGTAAGAGAAGGGGAAATCGTGTTCTTTGAGAAGCTGGATCAGATGGAAGGAAGCCAGGTGGTTTTTGACAAGGTGGTCACCCTGTCAGACGAAGAAAGCACTCAAGTGGGGACTCCCTACATCGATGGGGCATCCGTGACGGGCAAAGTGTTGACTCACGGAAAGGACAGGAAAATACTGGTCTTCAAATACAAGGCCAAAAAGAATTACCGGAGGATGCAAGGTCACCGCCAGGCCCATACGAAGGTCCAAATCGAAAAGATTTTAACTTCAGCTCAGTCTTAGGGGATCTGAAAGAAATACAGGATGGGATGGAATACAGAATGGATGCAAGTACGGATCAATGAACAACGAATCTGCGGAGGTGTTTTCAGTTGGCACATAAAAAAGGAATGGGAAGTACAAGAAACGGAAGGGAAAGCCAATCGAAGAGGCTGGGAGTAAAAAGAGGGGACGGTCAGTTTGTCCTGGCTGGGAATATCATCGTCCGCCAGCGGGGGACGAAGATCCATCCCGGTGAAAATGTAGGGATCGGCAGTGATGATACATTGTTTGCTTTATTGGATGGCAAGGTCCATTTTCACCGGATGGGCAAGGACAGGAAACAAGTCAGTATTATAAATGGCTGACGAACCAGACTGTCGACTTCAAATCCCGGTATAAACCGGGATTTGTTTGTTTTCGGAGGAATATGCATGTTCATCGACAATGCCAGGATCCGGCTGAAGGCCGGAAACGGAGGCAATGGGAAAGTATCGTTTCACAGGGAAAAATACGTATCAGCCGGTGGCCCTGACGGAGGAGACGGGGGCAGGGGAGGAGACATCCTCATACTGGCAGATGAAGGAATGCGCACCCTGGCGGATTTTAAATATATGCGAAAGTATGAAGCCCAGTCCGGAGAGGACGGACAAGGCGGAAACTGCTCAGGGAAAAATGGGAATGATCTGCTGATCCGGGTTCCTCTGGGGACACTTGTCATTCACGGAGAGACAGGCCGGATCCTTGCGGATATGCTGGAACCCGGGCAAACCGAGGTGATCGCCCGGGGTGGGCAAGGAGGAAAAGGGAACCAGCATTTTGCCACACCCACCCGGCAGGCGCCGGAATTTGCCAAACCCGGCAAGCCGGGAGAGGAACTGGTCGTGGAACTTGAACTTAAATCTCTGGCTGACGTGGGTCTCATCGGTTTTCCCAATGTGGGCAAGTCTACGATCCTGTCCATGATTTCGGCGGCAAAGCCTAAAATTGCAAACTATCATTTTACCACTCTTGAACCCAAGATCGGGGTGGTTCGGGTGGAGGAAGGAAAGAGCTTTCTGGCAGCAGACATTCCCGGGCTGATCGAAGGCGCTCATCAGGGGACCGGCCTGGGACATGAATTCCTGCGGCATATCGAGCGGACCCGGCTGCTTTTGCACGTAGTGGATGTATCCGGATCGGAAGGAAGGGATCCGGTTTCCGACGTGGAAGTGATTTTGAGAGAACTTCGGGAATACAGTCCGCTGCTGGCCGAAAAACCACAGATCATCGTGGCCAACAAGATGGATCTGCCGGACGGCCAGGCTTATTACCCGTTGTTTGAAGAAGAGATGATCCGAAAAGGTTACGAGGTGGTACCTGTGTCGGCGGCCACCGGGCAGGGACTTAACAAACTGGTTTATCTGGCTTCACAAAAATTGGATACCCTGCCTGCTGCTTCTTCCATGGCAGAGATACCGGTGATGGCGGAGGAGGTTCCGGAAAAACCATACACCATCCGCAAGGAAAATGGCACTTTCATTGTGGAAGGCCGCCGGATCCAAAATCTGGTATATTCTGTAAATATGGACAGCTACACTTCAATGCAGTATTTTCAAAGAGTCGTCCGGAAAATGGGTCTTATCGATGCCCTGGTACAACAGGGGGTCCGGGAGGGAGATCGGGTGAAACTGTACGATGTGGAGTTTGAATACACCTCATGAGAAGGCTTATCCTGCTTTTATACCGCCTGACACGGAGGCGGCTTTTTTTCCCGCTGCTGGTCGCCATGACACTGCTGGGTATGCTCATCGCAATGGAACTGAAACACCCCTGGTATTTTTTGCAGGATGACAACCGGGATTATTATCTGCCCTATTTCAGCCATGCATACAACGCCCTGGTCCGGGGAGAAATCCCGTTGTTCAATTTTCACCAGTTCATGGGACATCCTTTTCTGGCTGTCGGACAGACGGGTGCGTTGTACCCTCCTGTCTATCTGGCTGTCGCTCTGAGCCGCCTGCTCTTCGGTCATATTTATGCCGCCATTGATATTGAGGTCACGCTGCACCTGATGCTGGGGGGACTGGGCTTCTATTTTCTGCTCTCCTATTTGTGCGTACGTCCCCGAGCTGCCTTTATGGGTGCGATTACATGGTGTTTTTCCAGCATGATCATCATCACATCCGGATCATGGGTCATTGTATCGGGCGCGGCGGCATGGTTTCCCTGGATGGCTTACCTGACAGTGAAAGTGGTGGACAAGGCGTCGGATCCCCGCCGGCTGTCACTTCTTTCGGACGCGGCCTTCCTGGTAGTGGTCCGCCTGATGCTGTTCTACCAGGGGAATGTTCAATATTTCATATACGCGTGCCTGTTCGAAATTCTCCTGGCTTTCACTTACAGCCGGGTCATCCTGCGCCGAAAAATTCCTCGTAAAAAAGTCTGGATCGCGGGAGCGGGCACCTGGATTTCCACGTTGAGCCTGTCACTCCCCCTGCTGCTCCCGATGTGGCGGCAGATGAACGATTCAGCCCTCCGGTCCGCCGCACTCCCGTTTGAGGATTTTGCCATGGAAGTGTTTGACATCGGACAATGGCTGACCGGCCTGGTCTATCCTTTTCTCGAAATGACGGAGGAGATGATCTGGGCTTACCGGAGGCATGTCAACCTGACCTTTGTCGGATATGCCATGCTGCTGCTGTTCCTGGCAATGTCCGCCCGCTGGATTGCCGCGCTGATCGGGTGGCTGCGGCACAGAAAACATCCGGAAAGGCGGTTGGATCCGGAAGAGGAAAGAACCTGCCGTCTTTATGTCCTGGCCCTGATCCCGGGAATCATCGCCTTTCTCATGTCCGCCAGCTATCTTGTCAATTATATTCTGTACCGGATTCCGATCCTGAACCGTTTCCGGTTTCCATTCAAAATCCAGGTTTTCACCGTGTTTTTTATCATCATAGGGGGATGTGCGGGTTGGCAGTGGCTGAACCGCCGGTTTGCCGGAAGAATCCGCCACTGGGTCCGATCCCTGGTCACCCTGCTCCTGATCGCGGTCCAACTGGGCGGATTCGCGGCTTTGTACCTGGCCGGCCCCCATCGTAATTTTGGAAACCATCGGGATCCGCTTCCTCTTTCAGAGCCCCTGGCGGAAGTGTTCGGAACAGACCGATTTCTTTCCACCGGTTTCAACCTTTACGCGCCCAAGGACTTCGATTATCGGGGTTTTGACACCTTCACGGCTCATACCCTGGGATTCAATTACGCCACCCTGTTCGGCATGAACCAGTTTGCCGGCTATGAACAGCTGGTCAGCCGGCTCAATGACGAAAAATGCCTGTGGATGAACAATTGGGCGATTTATGACCTTTACAGCGGCTTCCGTTTTTATTATACACGGGAAATGGGGGTGCGCTGGTATGTCGTCGCCTCGGATAATACCGAAGACAGGCGGCTTTTGGAAAAGCAGCCGGGCATTTCTCTCTGGAAAGAGGAAGAGCGGCGCGCCATATATGAAGACCGGTACGCCGCAGGGATGGTCATGGTCACCAATGCTTACGGCTCTCGGCTCGACAAGGCGCCAGACTTTCTGATGGGGACGAACACGATCACCGTGAAGGGGCTGGATCAGCTGGATTTCCGGGATGAATGGATGGAATTCGATGAGTACGGAGGAATGGATGGCATGGAGGACACCCCGGTCCTGGCGGGGGAACGGAAGATCACCTTGAATTACCTGTATCATCCCTTCTTCAAGGCTGAAACCACCCGCGGGGAACCGGTGCTGATCACGGCGGATTCTTTCGGGCGTATGACCGCAACAATTCCCGACGGGTGTGACGGCATCACATTCCGTTATGAAGATCCCCTGTTCCGAGCCGGCGTCTTCCTGGCCGGATCATTTCTCGCCCTGCTGGTCCTCGCCGGCCTGATTCTGCGGGGTATTTCCGTGAAGCATTCCGCCAAGAAGCAGGTTCATGATATCGGGATATAACCGGTTGATGTCCTTCTTCCATCGGAGGGTTATTTCCTGGGCTTCCTGGCGGCTTCCGGCCAATGTCCGGATTTCCATGACGGGGGAGCGGTTCTCATAGATGCCGCAGGAGACCAGCCAGCCGCCCTGTTCGTGTTCATGACAGACCGCGGTGATTTCGGACGCTTTCCGGACATGGTCACGCAGATCCATGACAATGCGCCGGACGGCTTCCCGGGTTACCAGGGGGAGGCGTGTCACGTAATAGGACAGGAATTGCCGGCCGTTTTCCGTAATTTCATAATACAGTCTGTCGCCTTCCTCCTGACGGCGGAGGAAGTCCAGATCCCATAAGTCGTGCAGGCTGTGCTGCATNNCCAACATGTAGAGCAGCAGGAGTTTGTTTTTTTCGATTTCTTCCGGCAAACGGGAATCCCGGGCATCTTTCCGGCCATGCTCATCCATTCCGCCGCCGCCGGCAGCCGTTCGGTCCGGTGCTGTCATGAATATGGACACCTCCCTTAAAAATACCGTCAGTCATCACGCTATGATTTTACGGCATTCCATATAGAATCTTTTTTCCGGAGCTTCCCCCATGGAAAAACTCTTTTTCGGCAGGACGCCCGATTCGGTGATCAGGGAAAAAAGCCGATCTTTTGCCAGTGGAGGCATCATGAAGCCGACATTTCCCGG
>DOHE01000023.1 GCA_003535395.1 Clostridiales bacterium
AGGAACCGCTGATATGGCCGGCCATGGCCTGGTCCAGCCCCATCTGGATCGACGTGTAGTGAGTGACCCGAAAACATGTGAAATATGGGGGTAGTATCCCTACCTTTGCCACCTGGTCCACAAGTGAAGGAAGAATGGACGGCTACATGAATGGGATATCCCTCCGCGAAGCAGGAGTAAGGCCTGATCACAAAGTTCGCTCTCTCACTCCAAAGCATATAAACAATATTTCAGTAAAAGCGATTTTTTCTGATGTGCCGGAGGATCGTTCTGTGATCGTGAAAGCAAATGCAAGGAAGGAAAAGTTGCTTTATACGAATCGTCCTTTTGCATTAGCTGATTAAAGCTGATTGGTAGTACCATTGACAAATGAATCCGCATCTGTTATGGTAAATGCATGAAAAGCTGACGTAAGAAAAGGGACCCAAAACCATGCTGAAACCGCTGAAAAGAACCAGGTTGTATGAAGAGATCTTCAAGCAGCTGGTGGACCTCATCCAAAAGGGCGCTCTGAAGCCGGGAGATCGGCTGCCACCGGAGCGGGAACTGGCTGTCCAGCTCAATGTGAGCCGTACGGCCATCCGCGAGGCGCTGCGGTCTATGGAACTGATGGGATATATCGAGTCTAGGGTCCGGGGCGGCACATTTATCCGTCAGCTGACTATGGAGAATGTGATGAATCCATTCACATCAATCCTTTCTCAGGACCGAAAACTCATCATGGAACTCATCGAAGTGCGGTTGTTGATTGAAGTGGAGATCACACGCCTGGCAGCCCAGCGCATGACATCGGAAAAAGCGGAAAAGCTGCATAGCACACTGGCTCTCATGGATAATGAAATCAAAAACGGAGAGATCGGCATCCAGGGAGACAACGCCTTCCATCGGACCCTGGCGGAATGCTCGGAAAATACGGCGATGCAAAAAATCCTGGATCTGTGCGGCGACCTCCTCAGCGCTACCCGGAAAGCCACCCTGGAAATTCCGGGACAGCCGGAGAAGAGCTATCAGGATCACAGGCAGATCTGTGAAGCCGTGTGCAGCAAAGATGCCTCAAGGGCTGTCAAACTGATGCGGGCGCATCTGACAAAGGCATACGAGAATGTGCACTACAGGAGTCGAGTGTAACCAGGAACAGGAGCAAAACCAACTGCATCAGCCGTTAAACAATAACTTAAATGGTATAACCATAATACAATAAATATATAATTAGGAAGGAAGTGTACCGGTTGAACATCCAGGAGAGAATAGCAGAAGTTGTCAGCAGATCCCGGAGGGCGCAGGCTATATTTGAAAATTACAGCCAGGCGGAAGTAGACCGCATTGTGCGGGATATAGCGAAATCCGTGTATGCCCGGGCGGAAGAACTGGCACGGATGGCGGTGGAAGAAACGCGGATGGGGGTATACGAGGACAAAGTCCGCAAAAACCAGGGCAAGGCACGCATCCTCTGGCACAGTCTCAAGGGGAGGAAAACGATCGGCATCATCCATGAAGACAAAGAAAAAGCGGTCATTGAGGTCGCCAGGCCCATGGGAGTCGTGGGAGCGGTGACTCCCTGCACCAACCCCATCGTGACTCCCATGTGCAATGCCATGTTTGCACTCAAATGCCGCAACAGCATCATCTTCGCTCCACATCCCCGGGCAGTGGGATGCACAGCGACCCTGACCCGGACGTTCCGGGCCATCCTGGCAGCCCACGGAGCACCGGAAGATCTGGTGCAGGATCTGCCCGATGCTGATGTTGAGGCCACGGGAGAACTGATGCGCCAGGTGGACATCATCATCGCCACCGGAGGCATGGGGATGGTGAGGGCTGCGTACAGCAGCGGGAAACCCGCCTATGGGGTCGGAGCCGGGAATGTGCAATGCATCGTCGACCGGGGGGTGGATATCCCGGAGACGGTTACGAAGATCATTGCCGGGCGTACATTTGATAATGGCATTATCTGCTCCGGGGAGCAGAGTGTGATCCTTCCGGACGAGGAAGCCGGGGCTATCCTGGCGGAATTCGCGCGGCAGGGAGCAGTCATTATCGAGGAGACGGCTCAGGTTGCACGCCTTCGAGACGCGATTTTCAAGGACGGCATCATGAACAAACACCTGGTGGGGCAGCCGGTGGAAAAGGTGGCAGAGACGGCCGGCATCGCCATCCCCCCCGGATCCCGGGTGTTGCTGGTAAAGGCGGAAGGCATCGGCAGGGAGGACCTGCTCAGCAAGGAAAAGATGTGTGCGGTGATCTCTGTCTATACATATCAGGATTTCGAGGAAGCCCTGGATATCGCCGAAGCTAATCTGGACGTGGAGGGCAAGGGGCATTCTGTTTCCATCCACTCCAATGACCGGAAAAAGATCCTGAAGGCGGCAGAACGGCTCAAGGTCTGCCGGATCCTGGTGAACCAGATCTGCTCCACTATGAACGGGGGCAGTTTCCTTAACGGATTTGCGCCCACCACGAAGCTGGGCTGCGGCACCTGGGGCAACAATATTCTTTCAGAGAATCTGGATTGCAGGCACCTGCTCAACATCACTCGCATCGGCAGCCCCATTCCGAATGCCCGGATCCCTTCAGATGAAGAAATATGGGGGGAATGATCCATGGATCTGATGGAATACAAAGCCAAAGAGCTGTTTGGTGAATACGGAATTCCCCTGCAGAAGGGATTTCTTGCGGGAAAACAGGAGGAACTGATCCGGGGACTGGACCCAATGGAACAGGTACCTGCTGGAATGCGTTATCCGGTAGTCCTGAAAGCCCAGGTACCCGTGGGAGGCAGAGGGAAGGCAGGAGGCATCCGTTTTGCCAGCGACCGGGAGGAAGCGCAAAAGCAGGGGGAGGCCGTCTTCGGGATGACCATCAAAGGACATCCGGTCAAACGGATCCTGGTGCTGGAAAAGGCAAACTTTACCCGGGAGATGTATCTGGCTGTCACCCTGGACCGGGGCGGCAGATGCCCGGAAATCCTGTTTTGCTCCGAAGGGGGTGTGGATATCGAGGAGACGGCCCGGACGAAACCGGAAAGCATTCTCCGGACACCTGTCGATCCCCGCATTGGGATCCGGGAATACAACGCCCGTTATCTGTCTGACAAGGCGGGATTGACGGGGGAGATGGGAAAAGAGTTCAAGGGTGTATTATCCAGGCTGTATGAAGTGTTTTGCGCCTATGACTGTATGCTGGCAGAGATCAATCCCCTGGTGGTGACAGCGGAAGGGCACCTGCTGGCGGCAGACGGGAAAATCACCGTAGATGACAACGCTCTGAAGCGGCAGGAAGCGATCCTTACATACCGGGACGAGCAGGAGGAAGACCCGCAGATCCGGAAAGCCAGACACTACGGATTCCTGTATATTCCCTGCGAGCCGGACGGGACGGTGGCGGTGATGAGCAACGGATCGGGCATGATCATGTCCTGCATCGACCTGATCACAAAAGCCGGGATGCAGGTGGGGGCGGCTCTGGATCTGGGCGGCGGAGCGACTGCGGACAGGATCGCACAGGCGGTGGAACTCATGTTGGCGGAGACCCGGACACAAGCGCTGCTGATCAGCATCTTCGGCGGCATCACCCGGTGTGATGAAGTGGCAGCAGGGATCCGGAAAGCTCTGGCAAAAGCCCCGGAGCGCAGGACCCAGCTGGTGGTGCGGATCGAGGGCACCCGCAAGGAGGCGGGGATGGAGATCTTAAGCTCCCTGGCCGGCCGGGTGCGTACGGCGGACAGCATCCTGGAAGGAGTA
>DOHE01000171.1 GCA_003535395.1 Clostridiales bacterium
CAACGCACAGGCATAGGGAAGGATCTGATCCGCCTGCACTCCCAGCATATCGGCGGTCATAAGGGCCAGAGCAGGGCGCAGTCTTTTCCCTCCCGCTGCAAGACTGTATTCCATGGCATCCGCAATGATCTCCCCGGACAGGCAGTTGTTTTGACGTACTTTTTGCATCCGGGCAGCCATGGCCTGTTCCACGTTCCTGCGACATTCCGCCAGAATGCAGTCCAGTTCCCGCAAAGAGTCAACCATTTCTGTCATGCGCAGCCTCACGATTCTTCCGGTGCAAATTCTTTTTCTTCAAAACCGCCGTCTGTTTTTTCAATTAAAAGCGTGACTTTCTTTTCTGCCTCGTCCAGTTTTTTTCTGCAAAAAGCTGTCAGCCGTATCCCGTCCTGGAAAGCCAGGATGGATTCATCCAGAGTGCAATTTCCCTTCTCCAGCAGCTGGGTCAGCTTCTCCAGTTCTTCCAGGGCCTGTTCAAATGTTTTTTCATTCAACAGATCCATCTCTTTGATCCCCTTTCCTGATTTGGGTGGCCAGGCAGGCGATGGTACCGTCTGTCAGCCGGATATCGATTTTTTTTCCAGGCCAGGCATTTTTTACGGTGTTGATGATCCTTCCGGTATCCGGATCCATGGCGACACTGTAGCCCCGGGCCAAAACCGCCAGCGGGCTGATCGCCTCCAGCCTCCCGGCAACCCCTGCCAGCCGCAGATCCTGGTTTTTCAAACTGCCGGACACCCATATCCCGATTCGCCGAAGCAACTGATCCAACCGCTCCTGGTTTTGGCGGATCCGATCCAGAGGGCGTTTATATACCGTACTTTCCATGATCCTGACAAGCCGGGCATTGGAAAGGTCCATTCTTCGTGCAGTGGCATTCTCCATGCGGATCCTGTATTTGCGCAAATGGTCCAGAAGCACAATTTTCGCAGGAAATGCCAGCTCAGCTGCGGCAGAGGGCGTAGGGGCCCGAAGATCAGCAGCATAATCTGTAAGGGTCTCATCCGTTTCATGCCCGACGGCGGATATCACCGGAATCCGGGAAGAACTCACCGCCCGGACCACGACTTCTTCATTGAATGCCCAAAGATCTTCCAGAGAACCCCCGCCACGGCCTACGATAAGCACATCCACATTCCCAAGCCGGTTGAATGTCTGGATCGCTTTTGCGATCTGTTCTGCAGCCCCTGCGCCCTGGACCTGTACCGGGATCAGCCTTATCCGGGCATTGGGGAACCTGCGGCTGGACACATGGATAATATCCCGGATCACTGCCCCCGTAGGAGAGGTGACTACTCCCACCGCACCGGGCAGCATCGGCAGAGGTCTTTTACGGGCCGGATCAAACAGCCCTTCGCTGCCAAGCCGCTTTTTCAGCTGTTCATAAGCCAGATAAAGATCCCCAAGTCCTTCCGGATGCATTTCCTGTATGTAGACCTGGTAAACCCCATCCCTCTCATATACGGATACATATCCCCGGATCAGCACTTTCAGCCCGTCCCGGGGCAGGAAGCGGAGTCTTTGATTCTCCTGCCGGAACATGACCGCCCGGACAAAACACTGGGGATCTTTCAACGTCATATACATGTGGCCGGATGAATGGTGTTTGAAGTTGGAAATCTCAGCCTTGATCCAAAGGTCCGACAGCAGCGGATCTGTTTGAAACAGGTTTTTTATGTAAAGATTCAGCTGGCTGACAGTCATGGCATCCCTGGGCATGATCAGTTTCCCGCCCCTTGCGGCCCGGGAATGTGATCCGGGCTCTCTTCCCCGGCTGGTGGATTCAGGCCTGCGATCCTGCCAAGAAGCCCGTTGATGAATGTGCCGGACTCTTCCGTACTGAATTTTTTCGCCAGTTCCACTGCTTCATTGATGGCGACCCCGGTGGGAACATCGCGGGCATATTCGATTTCAAATATGGCCAGCCTGAGGATGGCAAGATCCAGTCTTGGCATGCGTGACAGTTTCCATCCTTTGGCATACGTTTCGATTTGCCGGTCGATCTCCGATGCTGCCTGCCGGGTCCCCAGCACTCTGGACCTTACAAATTCTGCATCCTCCGGATTTAGCATATATTCTTCCATTGCCTGGCGAAACTGCTCTTCATGGTCTTCCTTCTGAATGATGAACTGATAGATCAGTTTCATGGATATTTCCCGTGCAGCTTTCCTGCTCATTCAGCGACGTCCTCCCGGCGGCAGTATCTTGTCCAAAATCGCTTTGATATAGTTCTTGTCACTGATATAGTGGCTGCCCACCAGGTACCCCGCCAGAATGCCGGCTGCAACAAACAAAACCTTGAAAAAACCAAACAGCAGGATGGATACGGTCAGCACAAAACCCGTCACTGCGCCGTTGATCCCCCCGTGCCGGGCTTTATAATACTCAAAAATTTTCCTGGTATCCATGGAAACCTCCGTTTTCACTCCACCCGGGCCTTCATCACAGAATAAATATTGTCCACATTCACCTGCACGCCAAGCACGCTGACCCCGGTGCAGTCTTCCACGGCCTTTTTGACCTTTTTCTGGATCTCTTCGGAAACCAGGGGCATATTTGTATCAGACATCACGATGACCCGGATACTGATGGTTACCTTTTCTGTATCCTTTGTCTTGGTGCAAAGGGCCCTGCAATCCCGTACGGAAGGGATCCTTTTTACAGCCGCCTGCGAAATATTCTCAATGGCGTCCAGAGAGATGCGGATCTCCCCCATATCCCCGCGCCTTAAGATGGTCCTACCAGAAGTCTTGAAGCCGACCCCCGAAAACAGGAAGACCAGTGAAAGGGAAAACAGGGTCAGGGCGATCAGGAACACGATCAGTGATGCGCTCCTGTTCTCCAGTACATTGAATGAAAACCGGCTGGAAAGGTTGTTGAATACATCCGGCCACACAGTGATGACCATCGCCGCAAGAGAAACCAAGGCAAGCACTGCAGCATAAATCGAAAGCAAGATACGGGACAGGAGATTCATTGTGCGTCCACCTCACAGTTTAAACTGTTATTATTATCCACGCAAACGGTAAAAAAATCAAGCCTTCGAAAAAGCGCTGCTCTTCCCAGCTGCTTCCTGAAAGCCTGATTTCCTGCAGGATCCAAACCTGTTATACTTCCCTGGACGGTTCCTTGCGCTGCTCTTTTTCCTTTTCAAAACTGACGCCCTGCACATGGATATTGACTTCGATCACCCGCATCCCCGTCATGCTTTCCACCGCTTCCTTGACCTTCTCCTGTATTTCCCAGGCCACATCCGGTATCCGGCATCCAAACTCCACGATAATAAAAAGGTCGATCACCGCTTCCTTCTCGCCCGCCTCGACCCGCACTCCCTTTGCCATATTGCGCCGACCCAGGATCTCTGAAATCCCGTTGACGATGCCTCCGCTCATGCCGGCGACCCCTTTGACTTCAATGGCAGCAATGCCGGCAATGATGGCGATCACTTCATCCGTCACCCGGACGTCCCCTATCGGGATCTGTTCGTACATAGGATTGGGTGTATCCTGTTCCGCATTTTTGAAGTTCTGCTGCGGATTTTCCTCTTCAGCCATTCTATATCCCCTTCCCTGAAACAATTTGATTATATCATACGGGCCGGTTTCCCGGCAATCATTCCAGACTGCGGATATGGATGGCAGCCATGTCCATGCTGCCCTGGCGGGAAACAATGTCGGCGATCTGTGTAGCCTGTGCCTGACTCATGATCCCGCCTTTGATGATGACATCTACGCTGTCCTTGCCAAATATCACGATGCTGTCTGCATACCCTTTCTCTTTCAGCAGCGCTTCGATTTTCATTTCTTTATCGCTTTCATCCAGCATCCCCATGATTCTTTCATACGCCAGATTCCGGATCTCCGTGGACACTGTCTCATTGTCCCGGATCTCGCCAAGCTCTTCCATATTTTTTGCCCTGAGAGATTCCCGATCCAGCCGAGCCTGAACAAAAAAGGCTCCTGTGCCGGATGCGGTGCTAAGTGCAACATCCGTAACACCGGCATCCTGATTGACATAGACCGCATTGTCGCTGTTCCCTGCTCCATCTGCTGCTGCAGGGTGATTTTGACGGTAGGAATATTGAAGATAACCGGTCACTACCACCAACACCGCCAATCCTGCAAGAAACAGATATTTCCTGTTATAATTGAAAGACATGCCCCATTCCCCCCATCCTTGACCTGCTTCATATATATTCAGCCTGAATTTGGACTATAACAAAAATAATAGGATTCTGCTGTAAAAAAGTTCAATTTCCCGGCAGCACCTGGATCCGGTGGGCAGATATGCCGTAAAGAGAGGAAATGGCGCGAATC
>DOHE01000329.1 GCA_003535395.1 Clostridiales bacterium
GCTTTTCTATACTAACACCCGCCCCCACCCTTGTCAACCTCTTTTGCAACTTTTTTTAAAGCCCTGCTCCCGACCTTTTTTGCGGCCTTTTTCGCGGCCTTTTTTACGCCCGCTTTCCTGCCCTGTAAAGTAACTTTTGCCGCCCTGTAAAGCGACTTTTCCCGTCTACAGTACAGTCACATTTCTCCAATATCCAGTCGGATCCCCGGTCCGGAACATGTCCGGCAAAATCCCGCACAGTCTGGCGAGATCCTCCCGATATACCCGTTCCAAACTCCGGTTGTATATGATACTTGCCGGGTGGTAAAGCGGGAAGAGTCCTGTGTCATTCTCCGGGAGCTCCTCCCCTTCTCTGCTTAAGCCGTATGGATCAGCGACGCATTCGCTGAAAACAGCTCTGCTGTCATCAGAAACTCCAGCCCTGAAACCCATCAGTCGCCCGTGAGTTTCTCCGATATGCAGAATCTCTTTCTTTGCAGATTTTGCAAAAAACAGGTTTGATATCGCCGTCAAAGCAACATTCCCCAAGGTTACCAGAAGCAAGGGATGAATGATTCGGATCTCTTCCAATAAACAAAAACTGTCAGCCAGGATCTCCTGCCTTTTAGCTGGCCGGTTCACCCGCGAATACGACCTTCTTCCCGGTTTTTCCAGCCTGTACTTGATGGCATTGGTAATATAAACTTCATCTCGTTTTATGGCAAGGCATGCAAAAAAATCATCCAGTATCCTGCCGGCCTTCCCCACAAAAGGTTTGCCCTCCAATACCTCCTGTTTTCCAGGCGCCTCTCCGATCAGCATGATACGGCTGTCCGGATCGCCGGATCCGGTCACCACCTCCAACCCTTGCCGTTGTCCGGCATATTCATCATACAGCCGGCGGAGCTGTTCCGCCTTAGATAATGCCATTCCGTCTCCACCCCCTGTATCCTCTGCTTCACCCCGATGCAAGGGCTTCCTTCACTGCCTTCAGGTCTATGTATAGAGGGACCCGTTTGCCTGGATCCCTCAGTAGGGCGGCAGGGTGGAATGTGGGCATCATACGGCAGCCTTTGCGCTCCACCCAGATGCCGCGGGTCTGAGTAATCTGCAGATTTTTATCAATAATATATCTGGAAGCGATGCTTCCCAGACACACGATTATGGCAGGTCTGATCAGCCTGAACTGTTCTCTGAGAAACGGCATGCAAGCATCTACTTCCTGCTCGAGTGGATTTCGGTTTCCCGGAGGTCTGCATTTCACTACGTTGGCTATGTAATAATCCTCCGGCTCATACCCCAGCGCATCCAGCAGGTTGTCCAGCAGTTTTCCGGCAGGGCCTACAAAAGGCTGACCTTGACGGTCCTCCTGTTCTCCAGGCCCTTCTCCGATAAAAAGCAGGCGGGCATGCGGGTTCCCGCGACCCAGGACCACCTGGGTGCGGCTCTGGCACAAAGAACATCTCCGGCAGTTTCGGATTTTCGTCATGAGTTCATTCCATTCCATCCCAGTCACCTCGTCCCGTTGCTTGCCGCTTGCTGATTAAAAGGTACTTCCTGCAGCAAAATTAATATTAATTGCACTGCAAAAAGTACTTTCTGCAGCAGAATCGATATTGAGTGTCAGTAAATCTGCAAGATGGCCATCCCTTCGTGCAAACAGCCCATTACGGTGCATCCCCAGTATTTGGAAGCCCCCGTCTGTGAAACTGTCCAGTGCTTTGAGAAAAAGATCCGGGCGCAGATTGGCCACACTGCCTGCAGCACACAGCAGCTGCATCAAAATTCGGTCAGGAGCCCGTTCTGTGCAGCCCAGCCTTAAAATCATGGGCCGTATATCCACCGTCTTTGATTCCTTTCGTCCATCCCGGGCCTCCAGCTTTTCCACCAATACACGGGAAGATTCCCATAAGCTGCCTGCAGCCCGCTTCATTTTTAAGAAAAAGACCGTCCCAGGCTCCCCCACCGGATCAAGTCCGCATAAAATATGATAGGAAGCTGCCGCAACTGAGGCCATCAATCCCTTGCCTTCGCTTGCTGCGCAAGCCGTAATCCGAAATCCGGGGGGCAGATGCTGATTCATCCGTTCTACAAATTCTTCTGTCTTTATATCCTGCTTCATCCCGATCTCCACCACTTCACTGTTCNNCGCAAATGTCATCACCGGATGAGGGTTGTAACCCTGGGACCAGGCCACCGGCAATCCAGCTCTGCGGAATGTGCGGTTAAACATCCGGATCATATCCAGGTGAGAGGTATACCGGGCAGAATATCCCCGGGAGAATCGCGCCCGTAAAAAATTCCGGGTCCCCTCCATTTTGTTCTGGTCAGTCTCTGACATGGCAGCTCCCCCCTTCGAATCTTCCTGCACCGCATCCTGCACAGGCTTCCCGGCAATGAGGGCTTGTTTTGGCTTCCGCTGCCATCCGGCTCTCCTTCTGTAAAAAGGACCGGCTCACACCCATATGAATATGATCCCAGGGCAAAATCTCTCCCGGCTCGCGTTTCCGGTTGGCATAGAATGCAGGATCCAGTCTGCAGAACAGGAAAGCTTCCATCCAGGTTTGAAATTTCATGTGCTCATTCCAGCTGTCAAATTTGCATCCCAACTCCCATGCTTTCCGGATCACCGTGCCAAGGCGCCGGTCTCCCCGGGCCAGCACGGCTTCAAGATGGCTGAGCCTGGGATCGCTCCAGTGGTAGGAAATGCGCCGGTCCTTGAGAAGGGAGCGAAGCAGCGCCTGCTTTTCTTCCAGCATATTCATGCAATCCTGCGGTTCCCATTGAAAGGGAGTAAAAGGCTTAGGCACAAAACAGGAAGTGCTGACCGTGAGATTGAGTTTGCGCCGGGCAGGAAGCCTGCCCGCAGTCTCGGGCGGGACCGCTCTGCCTGTGACCGCTTTCCATACATCCACCACCTGGTATACCAGGTCAGCGATCTTTCGGATGTCTTCCAGGGTTTCCGTGGGAAGTCCTACCATGAAATAAAGCTTGATGCTGTCCCAGCCTCCCTGAAAGGCAGTTTCGGCAGAACGAAGCAGATCCTCTGATGTCACATTCTTGTTGATCACATCCCGGAGCCGCTGGGTACCTGCTTCCGGAGCAAAGGTCAATCCGCTTTTGCGCACGGTCCGGACCCGGTCCATGAGTTCCAGAGAAAAGGAGTCCACCCGCAAAGACGGGAGAGCCAGGTTGACTTTTTGAGGCTCCATCTCATTCAGCAACCGGCGGGTCAGTTCGTCGATCCCGGTATAGTCGCTGGTACTTAAGGACACCATGGAGACCTCTTCGTACCCGGTGGCCTTGACTTGTTTACCA
>DOHE01000096.1 GCA_003535395.1 Clostridiales bacterium
TATGCCCTTCCTGCCACAGGAATTCAAGTGTGCGGAGGAAAGGCCGGGTAGTCTTCTCCCACCGGACCACGGAACACCACTGATTGTAAAGCTTGGGCAGATCCCGGTACGAATGGATAATATCTTTGTAATGATCACAAAACAGGGTTTCCGACGTCGGCCGCACACACATGCGCTCCGTCAGTTTCTCCTCCCCGCCGTGTGTGACCCAGGCCACCTCCGGCGCAAAACCCTCCACATGCTCCTTTTCCTTGTTGAGAAGGCTTTCGGGTATAAACATGGGCATGTACAGGTTTTCATGGCCGGTAGCCTTAAAGCGTGAATCCAGGGCTTTTTGTATATTCTCCCAGATCGCATAGCCGTATGGCCGTATGATCATGCATCCCCGGACGGTGGCATAGTCCACCAGGTCCGCTTTTTTCACTACATCGGTGTACCATTGGGCGAAATCCACATCCATGGAGGTGATACTCTCTACAAACTTTTTTCCGCCCTGGTTCTTCCTGTCTTCCATCGTTGCTGCACCTCTCCTGTCCTGTCATTGCGGCTGGTGATTCCACCAGTNNTGATTCTGCAACTGCCGGAGGCACCGGTAGTGTCGGATGCACCGGAGGCGCGTAAAGTATCGGATGCGCCGGAGGCGCCGGAGGCGCCGGATCCTTTCGAATTTCAAGTCCGGATGATATAATGTTTTCAAACGAAAGGATGAATCGCTATGGAGCCTACCCCCCACCGAACCGGCCTCGGCCAGGACAGTCATGCATTTGAACCCGTGCATTCCCAAAAACCCCTGCTTCTGGGCGGGGTGATTTTCCCCGGCGGGATTCCGGGTCTTCAGGGAAACAGCGATGCGGACGTCGTACTGCATGCCCTGACCCATGCCATCTCGGGCATCACAGGGATCAACATTCTGGGAAATCGGGCGGACGAACTTTGCCGGTCAGGCATTACCGACAGCGCGGTGTATGTGGAAGAAGCGCTATCTCACCTTTCCCCCGGACTTCGTATCCTGCATGTGTCTTTTTCCATCGAATGTGCCCGACCGCGGATCACTCCCATGATCCCCGCCATGCGGCAGCGCATCGCAAACATCCTGCACATCCGGGAGGACCGGGTAGGGATCACTGCCACTTCTGGCGAGGGGCTTACCCCCTTCGGGCAAGGATTGGGCATCCAGGTGTTTTGTATCGTAACAGCAGGATAGGTGTGTAGTAAAAGGATACCCTGCTTCAACTCTGCAGCGCAAGCTCTTGCTATACCGCCTGTGTTCTCGTCATCTGCCGCTGGGCCATGACAAGCTTGTGATAAATGCCCCGCTTTCGCAAGAGTTCGTCGTGGGTCCCCAGTTCTGCCAGATGCCCTTTTTCCAGAACCATGATCCGGTTGGCGTTCTTCAAGGTCGACAGACGATGTGCAATGGCAAAGGTGGTACGATTTTTAATGAGCCGGCCCAAGGCCTCCTGAATCTTCTGTTCCGTATCCGTATCCACAGACGCAGTCGCCTCGTCCAGAATGAGGATTTTAGGGTCATTGATCACCGCCCGGGCGATGGCAATACGCTGACGCTCCCCGCCGGACAGGCGCTGGCCCCGCTCGCCCACCTTGGTATTGTATCCGTTGGGAAAGTTGATGATAAAGTCGTGGGCATTGGCGATTTTTGCCGCCCGGATCACTTCATCGGGAGTGGCGTCGGACTTGGAATAACGAATGTTTTCTTCAATGGTGCCGGAAAACAGAAAATTTTCCTGCAGCACGACGCCCATCTGGGTTTTCAGGGACTCGTGGGATATTTTCCGGATGTCTACCTCATCGATGAAAATGGCCCCCTCATCCACATCGTACAACCGCATGAGCAGGTTGATGACCGTGGATTTTCCTGCGCCGGAGTGTCCCACCAGGCCGATCATTTCCCCGGGCTTCACATCGATGTTGATATCGCTTAGAACCGGTTCATGGGAACGGTACCCAAAAGTGACGCCGGTGAGTCTGACATTGCCTTTGACCGAAACTTCCAGGCTGTCATTGGAATCCTGGATCTCCGGTTGCTCGTCCATGACCTCGAACAGCCGCTCTGCGGATGTGGTGGCCTCGCTCAGGCGCCGGGGAAAAGAGGAGACCCAGTCCAGACCCTGGTAGATGAAACTGGCATAAGCAGTAAATTGAACGTATTCACCAAGGGACAGTTCCCGGGAGAGGATCATGCGTCCGCCAAAATACAGGATCAGAAAATGCCCGAAGCCCATGACAAAGCGCAGTATGGGAAAAACAATGTAAAAAAAGCGCTCATTGCGGGAGGTGATGTCCCGGACCTCGGCAGCGTCGGACTTAAACCGGGCTACTTCACGCTCTTCCTGACCAAAGGCTTTTACCACCCGTATCCCGGATAATATATCCTGCAGCAGGGAATTGAGGTCGTCCGTCTTGTGCCACTGGGCATGGAAAATCTCCCGAATGAACCGCATCAATCGAGTGGTGATGAATATGACCACGGGCACCGGACCGATGACCAGCAGCGCCAGCTTCCAGTTGTAGGCAAACAGCAGGATGCCTACTCCCAGGATGAGGATGATCTCGTTAAGACCGGTCACCGCAGTATCCGTGATGAAGGAACGGATACGCCCGGTATCGCCGCTGATCCGGTTCATCAGGTCTCCTGTTTTTTTAAGATCAACATATCCCAGGGAAAGATCCTGGATCTTGCGGTATACCATCTCCCGAAGGTCCTTGGTGAGGCGGCCGCTGGCCTTGACTGAAGCCCGGCCCCGTATGATCTGCACCAGGTTGAGCAGCACATTCCCCAGTGCTATGCCTCCTATGAGCAGCAACAGATAGCCCGGATCCTTCCTGTCTCCCCGGAACACATCATCGATCATGGACCGGTTGATCCGGGGCAGCAGCAGCCGAAGCCCGCTGTTGATCCAAAACATCATGAATATTACGGAAAACAGCTTCCAATGGGGTTTCATGGCAGAGAAAAGCCGTTTGAAAACCTTGATTTTACTGCTGCATTCCGGGCACATCCGGGTCCCCCGCAGGAAAAGCCGTCCGCAATTGGGGCACCGGGGTTCGTCGTCGATGCTCCTGACCTTGGGTGTCCGGCCTTCCGAATAATCATTGAGTACCTTGGCGATATAGGCATACCGGGGGATATGGTATTTGGAGAAACGCACCAGGAGGGTGGGTTCCCCGTCAAAGGTCNNCCCGCTGGAACGGTAAAGCCGGCCCGTGGATAATAAAATGACCCGAACAATATCATTTTTCTCGCATAAAAACAGCCGGCTGGGGGTGACCACAAACCAGCCCTCGATGAACCTGCCTTCCGCATCGATGTCATAAGGCACGCAGTAAGTGATCCGTTCCAGCCGAAGGTAGGGTTTCACCTTTTCCATATAGTTTTCCGGAAGTTTGTAATCCAGTATCATCCTGAAGCTTCACTCCTTTAAACGTATCAACCGCAATCATCCGCTTGCAGCCTCCGCCTGACCGGGCCTGTGCAGAGCTGTTACAGCCACATGTCCAGAAACTTGCGATGTTTGTCCTCCAGCTGGGTATGATCCGGAATCTCAAAGCGGTTTCCGTCTACATCCACCAGGACCAGCCGGTTTTCCCCCACCGGGATGAGACTGTTGCTCATATCATGGGTGGTGAACCGTCGCTGCCCGGCACTGGTGAGCACATCCCAGTATATGTATCCAAACTCTTCCTTCACTTTCTGGATTTTTTCGATCACCGGCACAAAGTAGCGCTTGGCCAGTTCTTTTTCAATAAGCTCCACCTGGTCCGCCGGGAAATCATCGATCCTGCGGATGATGCCTACCTCCTTGATTTCCGAGTCTTTCACCATGCCCAGCTCATTGGTGATGATATACCGTACGGAGATGTACTCCCGGTCCAGGGTAAAAGGAAACGCCTTGTGCAGGTTCACCCGGGTATATAACTCCTCCGGCTCGATCTTCAGGGACACAAACCCCCCTTTGGTGTTTTCAAATTTTGATTTTTCCGGATCCAGGTACCTGATTTCTGCGTAATCCCGTATATCCATATTATTCGTCCCCCAATCCCTTGAGTTTGAGCGCTTCCCGCTGTTTTAACAGCATCTCGTAATATTTTCCCTTTTTTTCGACCAGTTCCTTGTGCGTCCCCAGTTCCTCCACACGGCCATGGTCGATGACCACCAGGCGGTCGGCATTGCGCAAAGTCGAAAGCCGGTGGGCGATGGCAAAAGTGGTGCGGCCTTCCACCAGCCGCTCCAGGGCTTCCTGGATCAGGCGCTCTGTCTCTGTATCCACGGACGCAGTCGCCTCATCCAGAATCAGGATCCGGGGGTTCATGAGCAGCGCCCGTGCGATGGAGAGCCGCTGTTTTTCGCCTCCGGATACTCCGGATTTCCGCCGGCCGATCACCGTGTTGTACCCATCCGTCATTTTCATGATGAAATCATGGGCGTTGGCCGCCTTGGCAGCCGCAATGATTTCGTCCATTGGCGCCTCCGGGCGCGCATAGGCGATATTCTCCGCTACAGTCCCGGTAAACAGGAACGTGTCCTGCAGTACCATCCCGATTTGGGGGCGCAGGTCCCGGGATGAAATCTGTTTGACATCCACTCCGTCGATGCAAATGCTTCCCTCCGTCACGTCATACAAGCGGGTGATGAGGTTGGTGATCGTGGATTTGCCGGCTCCGGAATGTCCCACCAGCCCGATCATCTCTCCCGCCTCGATGGAGAGGCTCACATTGTGCAGCACCGGTTTGTTGGGTTCATATTCAAAGGTCACGTCTTTCAGTTCGATGCGCCCCCGGATCTCCTTTACAGGCACCGGGTCCTTGGGTTCGGGCACGTCGGATACCGTATCGATGATCTCAAACATGCGCTGGGCCGAATTCATGCAGCTGGACCAGTAATCCACCATATGGGTAAAGTAGGTCAGGGGGGAGTAGATCATTCCGATATACCCCAGGAAAGCCAGCAGTGTGCCGAGGGTGATGCTTCCGTCGAGCACCTGGATGCCTCCCACGCTCCACACGAAGAGGGATCCCAGTCCAAGCACCCAGGTAAACACCGGGAACACAGTGGAACCCAGCAGACCTACCCGTGTATCAGTGACATACACATCCGCACTGACTCGCCCAAACCTCTCCACTTCCGTGTTTTCACGGCCAAAAGCCTTCACCACCCGGACTCCGGAAAGGGTATCATTGATGATGTTTCCAAGCTTGCTGTGTTTTAGGTAGGACCGGTACTTGGTGGTATAAAACCTGGGAAACACCGCCTTTGAAAAATACAGGATCACCGGCACCGGCAGGTACACCAGGATGGCCAGTTTCCAGTTCATCACGAAAAGGATCCCCGTCACTCCGATGAGCAGCAGCAGATCCCGGAAAATGACAGGCAGTGCATCATTCAGAAAATACTGGATATGGATCGCGTCTCCGTTGACCCGCTGCATAAGGTTCCCTGTCTGCTTGCTGCTGTAAAACTTCATGGACAGGTTTTGCATAGCGGAGAAAATCTGCACCTTGATGTCGTAAATCATCCGGGCGGAGATCCTGGCCCCCAACCCGGCCTGCTGGATCATGGCCAAAAGAATGTTGATCACGGCAATGGCGATCAGCAGCAGCACGAACTCCCCGATCCTTCCATAATATTTTCCGCCCTCCGTGAGCACGTCATCCACCAGCACCTTCTGGTTGATGTAGGGGGACAAAAGCCCCAGTCCCGTGATGACGGCCATGGTAAGGAACATAAGCATAATCTTGAAATAATAGGGCTTTNNACCCGCCGGAAAAGAGACCCCTTGTTCATGCATCTGGGACACACCTTCCGATGGGGGTCCGGGTAGGGCCGGTCGCACTTGGGGCATCGGTTACGGATGCTTTTGTCCTGGAAATCCTCATCGGTGATTTCCTTATCTTCCTTAATTTTCATAATGAGGTTGGCTATGATGCCAAATTTCCGGGCATACGTGTTGGAATACATGCAAAGCGCCGTATCCTCCCCGTTATTGGCCACCAGCACCCCGGTGGATACCAGCGTTTCCACACGGAAGGCCAGGGTGTCCGGGATACTGAATTCCACGTACCCGGTTTCCCGCCATTCCTCTATCGATTGAAGGGACACCGTTTTGTCCCGCAGACGGTGTCTGCGGAACTTAAGGATCGGATATTCCTCCCGGTCGGGCCCCGTCAGCACCACAACCCTTTCCCGTGTGGCCACCAGCCAGGTTTCACAATAGCGGCCGTCTACAGACATGTCGGAAACCGCCGCCAACAGTATTTCATTTTCCTCGATCCCGTGGAGTTCCAGTGCATCGACGACCGCTTGAGTGATGATGTCAGGTCTGGTCATCCGCTTCTCCCCTTTCCCGTTTCTGTAATGGATGAACGCCGGACAAACCCGGATCCGCGTGCGGGCAGCCCGTTGCTTCTTCCAGGAGCAGCCGGGCCAGCAGCAGGTCTTCCCGTGTCGTGATCTTGATATTGGTATATTCACCGTGCACCAGCCGCGCCGGAACTCCCAGCCGTTCTGCCAGCAGGGTGTCGTCAGTGCCCGAAAATCCCTCACAGGCTGCCTGGGCATGGGCGCGCACCAGCAGTGCCCGGTCAAAAACCTGAGGAGTCTGCACCGCCCACAAAAGTCTCCTGTCCAGGGTACAATCCGAATAGATGCAATGCTCTGACAACTTTCCAGACCGGACGGCCTCAGGGCTTTCATCCGGACGGGCCATACGCAGGGTATCTTTCACCGGGACCGCAGCACATACGCTTCCGCAACCCCTTAACCGGATCTCTTCCCGGCACGCCGACACGGTTTTTTCGATGAGAGCCGGGGTCACCAGGGGCCGGGCTCCGTCATGTACCGCCAGGATCTCCACACCCTTCCCGAAGACGTCCATCCCGGCTTTCACCGAATCCTGGCGGCTTTCGCCGCCCGGAACGATTCGAAGCACTTTTTCGAACCCGAACCGCTCCACCACGTGCTTCCGGCAGAAAGCTTCATCCCCGGGATGGACCACCACTACCACCTGGTGTATGGAAGGTGCCTGTTCAAAAGCTTTGAGAGCATATGCCAGCACAGGCATTCCCAGCAGATCCAAAAACGGCTTTTTGTGTGCTGTGCCCATACGGGTCCCTTTTCCTGCTGCTACAAGTATGGCTCCTGTCATGAAAACCCCCGGAATTTAGAGTCGAATGCATCCCCTTTAAAAAAGGGCATCCGTCACTGGTTCATAACTGATAATCGTTTGGGATGGGATCAGGACAGGCCAGCCGGGCTATGTCCTCTTTCCCGCAAAGAATGTCTCATACTCCTATGGACAAGTTGATCTTTCGCTCTATTTCCAACTGGTTGGAGCTCTTTGCAAGTACCAGCTCGCTCACCAGGATCTGCCTTGCACTGCTCAGCATTCGTTTTTCTCCAGTAGAAAGACCTTTTTCCTTCTCTCTGAGCATCAGCGATTTGACAACACCTGCAACTTCATAAATGTTTCCGCTCTTGATCCGGACCATGTTCTCCCGGTACCGCTTGCTCCAGTTCGTGTTTTCTGCCTCACAGTCGTTTTTGAACATATCAAAAACCTTGTCTGCCTCCGCCGGGTCAATGATCCTCCGCAGGCCCACCTCGGTTCCGCTGCAAGCCGGGATCTTGACACACATACCGCCTACTGGCATGCGAAGCACATAAAAACCGCACCGGCTTCCCCGGAAATCCATTTCTTCAATGGCTTCTATGATGCCCGCCCCATGCATGGGGTAGACGATTTTATCCCCGATATTGTACATTTCATTTTGTCCTCCCGCCATCAGGCGGTCCTGCAGTTTTCAGTGTCCACATCTATTTATTTTAATACATTCTCCATCCACTGTCAAACGGATCGCTCCGCTCCTGCAGGTCTATTTTCCGGGCTGAAAGGCCTCTTTGAGAGCGCTTTGCAGGTTGGCGACCCCAATCACTTGAATTTCCGGAATATTTCGTCCATTTTCAAAAGATTGAAAATCACGGGCATTTCCCGCGGGGATCAGGCAGCGCGTAAAGCCCAGGCGCGAGGCTTCCATGATTCGTTTGCCGATGTTGGCCACGGAGCGGATCTCCCCGGACAAACCCACCTCTCCCAGCACCACCGTGCCTGCTGTCACCGGGGTATCCCGCCAGGCAGAAGCGATCGCAGTGACAATCCCCAGATCGCAGGATGTCTCCAGGAGTTTTATGCCCCCCACCACGTTCACATAGGTGTCTTGGTCATGCAGCCGGATGCCTCCCCGGCGTTCCAGCACCGCCAGCAGCATCGAAAGGCGGCGATGGTTGAATCCGGTGGGCACCCGCTGGGGGTTGCCG
>DOHE01000319.1 GCA_003535395.1 Clostridiales bacterium
ATACCCATGAAGCAAATTCAAAAGCGATTGTTTCATGTGCGTATGTACCACCGTATCTGCCAGCCTTTGCGATTATGCCACGAGAATTTGTTTTCTCCGTCCATTGTTTTACGGATAATACAAAACGGTTTAATCCCGCTTCGTTTTTAATTCCCTCGAATTCGGGGGAATTAAAATTTGGATTGTACATTTCCTCCCATATCCCAAGAAACTCAATCGTATTTTTGTTTCGAAGCCACTTCTCGATTAAAGCCAATCCGTTTTCTATGTTTCTGACCATATCTGTAAGAGAGATATAGTCGACGATGGGAAGTGCTTCCCACCGCTTTAGCATTTTTTCGTGGAGGGTAAACATCTCTAATTCCATGAACACAGGATCACCTTGCTATTTTTGTGAGATATACCGGCTCTTCGGTGGACTTATGAAAGTCGCAAATCCATTGTAATTCTGTCGTATATTCACTTAAGTTTTAATCTTATTTCCTTATAATGACAATCTAATCATATTATACTTCTTTGCTCAAATCAATGAATTCCAGCGTTAATTACCATCATAATTCCGTTTCAGCATCATGATGGCTCTCAGCCAAGAGTGTCACAGCAGATTACACACAAGGACAGGGCGAATACTTTTCATAGTGTCGCCCTGTCCTTGTATCAATTATATAAATCTGAGCCAGTCGCGTCTGCCATATAGGATTCTTTCGACGTCAACTACCTTGTTCATCTCGTCAATAGAAAAGAATACAACGTAGTTTTTTACAATTAACTTCCTGTATCCCATTTGAGATAATCGTTCGTCTACGATAAGCGGACAGCGCTGAGGCAAATCAGACAGACTCTCCATTGCTTCTTCAAGAATTTCCATCATACGGAAAGCCGATATAGGAGCGGACAGCTGAGAAGCAATATACCGGACAATGTCCATGAGGTCGCTTTCGGCCGGTTCAGATACATCCACCTTATATTTCGTCATCTGAGATAACCCGTTTGATATCCTTCATACCCTCGTGAAGCGGGCGTTTCTTTCCAGCTTTGACAGCAGCCCTACCCTCGTCAAGCAGACGATAAAGTTCCAGTTTACCGCTAAGTGCTTCGTAAGTCTCAATGCTCATGACCGCCAAATCTCCTTGCCCGTTTTTTGTGATAAAAACAGGCTCTCGGCTTTCGTGGCAGAATGTGGAGATATCATTATAATTATTACGCAGGTCAGTGCTTGATTTTATATTTGGCATGATGTTTGCCTCCTTGGATAAATCTAAAGATATTATGCACTAATTTCTTTAGATTGTCAACTGTGTTCGGCTGCTGGTAGCTGCTGGTGTGTTCGGCTGCTGGAAGGTGCAGTAATAAAATATATGCAATTCTCTCCCACGGATTCAGGTGATACTTAGCTGTTGAGAGTCTTGTATTATCCGGGCTGGATTCGCGGGCTTCATTCCATGTATCTATAATGTCCGGCCGGCTGCAGATCCGGCAGGTCCAGATCCAGGCACATCACCAGGTATCTGCGGATGTCATAGCACAGATCGCATTTCCCCGCATATATTTCCTTTGACCGGAAATCGTACTTCCGCACGGCCAGGTCATGCAGGCCCCGGATCCCGTCTGTATGAAGCGCATCCAGCAATGGATACTTTGCCGGGTCGACCTCTGCCTTCGGGTCCGCTCCCGCGCCCAAATCCATAAAATGCATCGAAAGTCCGGCGCAGCGTTCCGGAACAAAATTTCCGTACAGGTCCACATGAAAATGGTGGATTCCTTCCAGTTCCATACAAGGAAGTGATCCTGCCAGGATCTCCCCGGTGGGGTGGGCTGGAAGGTGTCCGGAAAACGACCGCAGCGCCCTTCCCCGAAAGTTCATACCATATCGCTGCAGAACACGGGATACATACCCGTCCCCGCGCCCCTTCGCCGCTTCCTCCAGAGGATGCACCCGGACCGGATCCAGCACCGCCAGGTCGTCCCAGAATTCCATCCGCCAGGGGAATACATCCATCCCGGCCTGTTCGCAGGCTTCCATGAGCCCCCAGGTCTTGCAAAACGGAATGTATTCATTGTGAAAGGGGTCGATGGAGATGAGCAGCGTGTCGACCCCGCACCGGAGCAGTTCCTTAAGGATCGCCTGTGTCCGTTTCTCCTCCCCGTACCAGGAAGCGTTGGTCTCCACATACTCCACCCGGATCCTGGCTTCCCGTGCTGCTTCCAGCACCCGGAACAGTTTTTCCGGCTGCAGCAACGGCTCCCCGCCTCCGATATGCACGCTGTGGCAGCCCGCTTTTCGCAGCACAGAAAAAATGGCAGCTGCCGTCTCTCCCCCCATATACTCCCGAGGCCAGGCGGGCGAACAGCCATACAGGCAGTGCCTGCATTTGGAAGAACAATGATAATTCGTTATGATCCCCCCGGAAATCAGCCGGTGAAACTGCAGCATGGCGGAGCCCTCCCGGTTGTATTGTAAACGGAATCCCGGAGGTTGTAAATCCTGCTCAATACTGGCCTGCTCAGTACTGGCCTGCTCAATACTGGCCGTACTCCTGGATGGCGTACATCACAGCCCGCATGCTGGTAAGCAGACTACCATTGTTGACGGAACCCGCCGTGGCCAGATTGAGGCCCCGGCCGCATTCCCTGGCGGCTTCGCAGTCCCGGCGGACTTCTGCGAGGATGTCCTCTTCGTTGTTCCGCATCAGCGTGAAAGGGGCCAGCTGGCCGTCGATGCGGGTCCGGGGCATATACTTGCGGATCTCCCGGACGGTGACCGTCGGTCCGAAGTTCACGCCTGCCATGTTGAAATCCCCCAGCAGCGGCAGCAAATGTCCCATATCCGAGTCAGAATGCTGATAACGTTGATATTCCGGGCTCGGAGCGCAGGTTTCAAATACCTTCTTCAGGATCGGATATCCAAAAAACTCGTATAATGGCGCCGACAGCATGCAGCAGTTGTCGTCGTTAAAAGAGAATCCGCTGGGGGTCTCACTGTCCAGCCCAGCTTCCACATTCATGATGCGCCATACCCCCATGATCACGTTCGTGATGGCGTCCCGAAAGCGGGCGGCCAGATCGGGTTCATCCATGATCAGGTAGATGGTATTTTCCACACCATACAGGGACATGGCCAAAGTGACCGGACCACGGATACCCCGGAAGGGCGCCGGCTTTTTCCCGTACTTTTCAAACACCCTTTTCTTGGCCTCTTCCCAGTTTTTAGGAAGGATAAAATCCCGCAGATCCATGGCCTCCACCTGGTCCAATGTCTTTTCCAGGTCCTGCGGTGTCTTCATATCGCTTTCCAGCCAGTATACTCCGTTGGAAAGGGTGTGATATCCGCCGAAAACATCCCCGATCCCCCGGATCCCGGGCAGATTGGCATCCGCTGGCGACGGTGGATTTTCTCCCAGAAGCCGTCTGCCGACGATGATCTCTGCCCGGTCGTTGTATCTGCGGCATAGATCCAGCATCCTTTCCGCCGGGGTATGTCCCCAGGGATTCCCCTCTTCCCCCAGTTCTGCAAACACACACTCCTGGCTCATGCGGAGTCCCAGCGCCACCTGTTTTGCTTCCGGATCGAAACAGTTCTGCCGGTGGGCAATGGCATCTTCCTTCCAAAAGCGCTCCAGATCCAGATCATAGCGCAGTTCGATATTCTGACTCATCAAATTCCCTCCCTGTCGGATTCCTGCTCTTGAATATATCTTTGGATGCCGCTTTTCGTCCATGCAGTATTTTTACCTTTTCATGGAGGATTTGTACATGGAGGATTTGTACCGGATTCGGATTTGTACCGGATTCGGATTTGTGCCAGCCAGTTGCAAACCGCAGTCCGGGTATGGTAGAGTAGAATCATTATCGGGAAACGGGTTGGGATCTCCCGGGAGGCGCTGGAGGCGCTGGAAGTGCTATGTCTGACTTCAGTCATCTGGTACCGTCTTTTGAACATATTGTGGACAGGCAGTGTTCTCTTCAGTGGCAGGTCGTCCCCGCCCCAAAATCGACACATAATATCATGTTCGTGACGGGCGGGGAAGGAATTTGTAAAACGGCCGGCGGTGAATTCCCCCTGGCCCGGGGTTCCTTCGTTTACCACAGCCCCGGAGAAATCTCCGGCTACGATACTTCTAAAACCAGCCTGATGCGGGTATTCGGCATCAATTTACACCTGACGGCACTGTATTTCGAAAACGGATTATGGGAGGTCCGCCCTTACGGAAGGCTTCCCCTTCCGGAAAAAATGGAGATCCAGGATGTGGGCGCGCTCCAGGCTCTTTTCAACAGGCTTACGGAGATTTGGACGGAAAAATCCCCGCTCACCACCCTGCAGTGCCGGTCCGTATTCATGGAGATCCTTTGTGTCCTCAGCAAGCAGGCCGCTTCCCTGGGAGAACCTCCGGAGACCGTGCTTTGCATCGACAGGCTGGCCAGTTTCATTTACCGGAATTACAACCGCCCGCTCACCCTGGAGGATCTGGCGAAATTTACCGGTTTTAATCCAGGGTACCTGGTGCGCACCTTCAAAAAGCACAAGGGCCTCACCCCCATGGAATATCTCCACCGGATCCGTATGCGCCGGGCTGAAGAATACCTGCGCTCCGGGTATAATGTCTCCGAAACCGCTAAAATGGTGGGATATGAAGATGCCTTTTATTTCAGCCGCATGTTTAAAAAGAGCGGAGGATCCAGCCCCAGGGAATACATTCAGAAGTACAGGACCGGAGAAACCATCTGAATTTGATTGCACTGCAAAAAGTCACTTTGTGACTTTTTCATCTCAGAAGTTACTTCCGATTTTTCTACCGGGACTTGCGCTGCCGGATGATTTCCTTTAGCCGCTTTTCCATCTGCTTTGCGATCTCCGTATATTTCCGGTACAGATTCGTCGTTTGCTCCGCATCTTCTTTGATATTATACAACTGTGCCGGTTCGGCATCCTCCCGGAGTTTGCCCTCAAGGTCATAATTGCTGTTCCTGTAACCCAGTTTTGCCATATATGCCGTGCCGAAAATGCTCATGGCATCCGGTTGAGGCATGTACACCCAGTCCCCGCTGCGCAGGGCACTCCCCTTTCCGGTATAGACCATGTCCATTCGTATGGCAGGGGTATCGGCAGGATGCTCCAGCATCGGCAACTGATTTACGCTGTCAGGAGCCGCATTTTTCGGCAAAGGGATGCCTGCCGCTGCCATGAAGGTAGCAAATAAATCGGTAAGACACAGCAGTTTGTCACATTCCGTCCCGGCAGGAATCCGTCCCGGCCAGCGTGCCATAAACGGAACCCGGTGCCCGCCCTCCCAGGCGCTGGTTTTCTGCCCCAGCAGCCTGCCCATGCTGCGGTGGCCCAACTCCATGGCTTCCTGAAAATGAATCCCCCCGTTGTCACTGGTAAAAATGACAAGGGTATCCTCCGTCTGCCCGCATTCTTCCAGTGTTCTCAAAACGATCCCTACTGCTTTGTCCTGCTGCTGGATGAAATCCCCCAGCTCACCTGCCTGGCTGGTCCCCCTGAATTCCTCCGATGGCAGCAGCGGCACATGCGGAGCGAAAAAGGGCAGATAGATAAAAAACGGCTTATGTTTACTGCGGTTGCGAATATATTCACTTGCCCGCTCCGCCAGGATCAGATCGACGCGACTCAAATCACAGGCTTCATGTGCTGCCTTTGCCCCTGTACTGCCCCCCCATTCCCCGGTGAATTTCCATTGCTGGGAACGTTTTTCGGTGATTATTACCGGATCTTCCGGATCTTGTCGGTACACCCGGTTGTTTTCAATAAAAACGAAGGGCGGTTCCGAATGAGTGTTTGGCATGCCAAAGTAATAGTCAAAGCCGGTAGTATTGGGCCCGGGATCAAGATCCCCGTTCCAGAACGCACTGTCGTGTTTCTGATGAAGCCCCCAACCTAAATGCCACTTACCGAAAGCCGCGGTATCATATCCGTTGTCCTTGAGCACCCGCGGCAGCAGGATCTCATTTTCCTGGAAAGTATAATTCGGCAGCTTCCGCTCCGCCCGCCAGTAGTAACGCCCGGCCAGTATTCCGTACCGTGTCGGCTGACATACCGCTGCCGGCGCATGCGCATCAGAAAATCGGACCCCCTGAGAGCAGAGCAGGTCGATCTTGGGAGTATGGATCCGGCTGGCACCATAGCAGCTCAGATCCCCATACCCCAGATCATCCGCCAGCATCAGGATAATATTCGGCCTGCAGGGCTCACGGAGCTCGTCGGCACCCCCTGCTGCTGTGCTGCTGTTTTTCATGACTGAATCTGACATGTCTGCACCCTCACTTTCGTTATTGCTTTTTATTATATTGCGCGGCAATTTTCCTTGTAAATGCTAATTCAAGACATCTATATGCTGTTTTTGGATATGATGTACGGAACGGACGAAAATCGTGGAACTGTTTCCAATGATGCTGACAGATTTCATCACAAAAACGCCGGATGGAGAACTCTCTGAGGTCATCGCACCAAACAGCATAAGTCTCATAATTTATTTGCCATTCTATTGACACTGCAAACGTTTCTGTTATAATGATTTACATCGAGGTGAATGTATGGACTTTTCAAATTATCCATTGAGCGGCCGGTATTATGGCGGCTCAGAAAAGAAAGTCAGTATTATAATTAATGGGTCTCCCTATATGCTAAAGTTTCAGAAGAAGAACGCCTTCGGCATACGATATAACCATATCTCAGAGTATATTGGTTCTCACGTGTTTGCATTGCTCGGTTTTCCGACCCAGGAGACATATCTGGGAACTTATCGGGGAGAACAGGTTGTT
>DOHE01000337.1 GCA_003535395.1 Clostridiales bacterium
TCTCCGGCGGTCAGAAGCAGCGCCTCAGCATCGCCCGAGCCATCCTGGCAAAGCCGGGCATCCTGATCCTGGATGACAGCCTGAGTGCGGTGGATGTGGTGACGGGAGCCGCGATCAAGGAAGCGATGCGCACCTTTTTACAGGGGATGACCTGTTTGATGATCACCCAGCGCATCAGCACCGCGCTGGATGCAGACCGGATCCTGGTGATGGAGGAAGGCCGGATTGCGGATATCGGCACTCATCGGGAACTCATGGGGCGCTGTGCTGTGTATCAGGATATCTATGACTCCCAGCTGGGAGGAAGGGAGGCGTCCCGCAATGGCACAACCGGGCAGCAATGAACGAACAGGCTTTTCTGCCGGGCCGGGACCCGGAGGGATGCGCCCCTCCTTCGGAGGAAGCATGGGCCCGGGAGGCCATGGCCCCGGTGGCGGGGGCGGCCCCGCCAGATTCATGCAGAATATGGGCACCAAAGCGGTCGTCCGTGACCGGAAGGGCACCCTGCTCCGACTCTGGAAGTATCTGGAAACCCAAAAAGCTTCTATTTTGCTTTCCTTCCTGCTGGTCCTCGGAACTTCGCTGGTGGGATTATCCACCCCGTACCTCACCGGCCGGGGCGTGGATCTCATCAACCAGGGACAGGGAAAGGTTGACTTCGCGGCATTGCTTCGCATCGCTCTGCTCATGCTGCTGGCCTATGCGGCCAACGCCCTGTTTGCCTGGCTGCAGGCGAATGTGATGCTTCGGGTGAGCCAGCGCACGGTGCGGGTCATGCGCGCCGGCCTGTTCAGCCATTTTCAAAAACTGCCTCTTTCCTACTTTGATGGTCGCCCCCACGGCGAACTCATGAGCCGAATGACCAATGACATTGATAATGTCAGCAGCACCCTGGGCAACAGCCTGACCAGTTTTTTCACCAGCCTGATTACCATCACCGGCGCCATTATCATGATGATTTCCTTAAGTCCGGCGCTGTCCATGGTGAGCCTGGCCATCCTGCCGCTGTCGCTGATGGTGACCCGAACCATTATCCGGTATACACGGAAGTATTATTCAAGCCAGC
The DNA here is from genome assembly GCA_003535395.1 of Clostridiales bacterium. Lineage (GTDB taxonomy): Bacteria > Bacillota > Clostridia > UBA8921 > UBA8921 > UBA8921. The sequence goes on from DOHE01000337.1 coordinate 1,067, forward strand.
AGAAAGCGCTGGGAGAACTCAACGGGATCATTGAGGAGACCATCTCGGGCCAGAAGGTGGTCAAGGCGTTTTGCCGGGAGCGGGAGATGATGCAGACCTTTGAAGCGGTCAACCGGCAGCTGCAGCGGGTGGGAGCCCGCGCCCAGATCTATTCCGGGATGCTCATGCCCCTCATGTCGGTGATCGGCAATATCGGATTTGCCCTCATCGCCGGGATCGGCGGGACCCTGGCCGTCCGGGGTCTGCTCACCGTGGGCGTAATCACCAGCTTCATCGGGTATTCCAGGCAGTTTACGCGTCCCATCAACGAGATCGCCAACCAGTTCAACCTGATCCAGTCGGCGCTGGCGGGGGCAGAGCGAGTGTTTGAGGTCCTGGACCTCCCGCCGGAGCCGCAGGATCTGCCGGAAGCTGCAGGCATGGAGACGACCCGGGGGGATGTCTGTTTCCAGCACGTGTCCTTTGGCTACCGCAAGGATCTCCGGGTATTGAAGGATGTCTCCCTGGAAGCGCCGGCAGGATGCACCCTGGCGCTGGTGGGGCCGACGGGGGCGGGCAAAACCACCATCGTCAATCTCCTGACCCGTTTCTATGATGTGGACGAGGGGGAGATTTGCATCGACGGCCGGGACCTGCGCAGGATCCGCAGAAGTGCGCTTAGGGCTTCGCTGGGCATCGTACTCCAGGATACCTGGCTGTTTTCCGCCTCGATCCGGGAAAATATCCGGTATGGCCGGTTGGATGCCACCGACAGCGAGGTGGAGGAAGCCGCCCGGCTGGCCAATGCGGATCATTTCATCCGGGCGCTGCAGGATGGATATGATACGGTGCTGACGGAAGATGCCTCCAACCTGAGCCAGGGGCAGCGCCAGCTCATCTCCATCGCCCGGGCGGTGCTGGCCAACCCATCCATCCTGATCCTGGACGAGGCCACCAGCAACATCGATACCCGGACAGAGATGCGCATCCAGGAAGTCATGCGCAAAATGATGCAGGGCCGCACCAGTTTCGTCATCGCCCACCGGCTGTCCACCATCCGGGACGCAGACCGGATCCTGGTCATCAACCACGGCCGGATCATCGAGCAGGGGACGCATCCAACCCTGATGGCCGCGGGTGGATTTTACCGGGACCTCTACATGAGCCAGTTTGCGGCGGCGTTTGTGGAGGATGTGTAGGAAGATGTCTGCAGTAACTATTTAATCTTATTTGTGGTAAAAGCAAGTATATAATCAGATTGATATATTGCCTGTTCCATGTCATTCAATGTCAAATCACTTTTTCTGCACTTTGCTGGCAATGATAACATATGATTTCTATTGGCTTTGGATCCATTGTTGCTAAATACTTGGCAGCATCCAAATCTTTTCTGGCATATTCAAGCCATTCTCTAAATATTTCATTGAAAGGCAATTAGATTCACTCCCCTGTTCGCAACCTCATATTCCAATGTGAAATGATTTCTGCTACGGTTGTCGAATTCATCCTGGTAATTTACTAACAGATCTACAGGAGAACTTACATGTCTGTAAAATGACCGCCTGGCTGCTTTTAAATGTTCAATTTTTCTTTTTGTTTTATCCGGGGTAACAATGTATATATCCAAGTCGCTTTGATCGCCCGGAGTTCCATATGCATAGGAACCAAACAGATAGATCGCAGTTACAGGCATTACCTGTCGGATGCCCTTGATGATGNNGAGGTCGGATGCCCTTGATGATGACTCTAATATCGTTTTCAATTTTTGGATCGAATGACATAACGCAACACTCCAAATAAAAACGATCTGTAATCAAAGCATACACGATTCCCCGCTATAGTGTCAATCTATCCTGCGCCGGCAGTTTCTTTACGGCTTCATCCTATCATCCTGTGAAACCGGACAGGTATTTCCGGAAGGCAGGCGGAAGGTCTTGTGATTCCGGGCTTTCCAAATACTCCCGCAGGCGGGTGGATATGTCTCCCGGCTCTTTCAGAGTACTGCATGCTAATGCCGCATTGGCCTTGAGTCTCCTGGGCCGTGCAATATTGGTCCCCAGCAGGGCGGCAAGCTGCTGGATGCGATGCCGCCATGCCGCATCCGATTCTGCCATCATCGAGGGAAGGTGCAGCAGGGAGGCCAGCTCATCGGGCACTTGCAGAGGATAGGCCTGGATTTCCTGGTTCATAGGGCAGACCCGCTGGCAGATCTCACATCCCACCAGCATCCGGTCAGCCCTGGAAAGAAGTTTCAGCGCCAGTGGACGATCCTCCGGCAGTTTGCCCGCAAGGACCTCCCGGAGGCAAAGCGGACCGCATACCTGCCCGCTGTCCTGGATGGCGCCGGTGGGACAGGCTTCCTGGCAGCGGCGGCACTCCCCGCAGGGGCTGGTGGTTTCAGGGGACGGCATCACCGGCAGTTCCCCGGCGAAGGGGATCCCCAGGTGGATCGCACGGAGATGCATAAAGGACCCGTACCCTGGCACATACAACAGGGAATTTTTGCCATAAACGCCCAGACCTGCCTGATAAGCGGCCAGCTTCAAGGGGATGGCCGGGTTGGGGACAGCCGGGCAGCCCTGTTCCCTGATCCAATCCGCCAGATCCCGGGTGACCGCATGAAGGGAATGTGACAGGGGATAATACCCGGGTAGAACTCCGCTCTCCTTCGGAAACGGACCGTAAGGCGTATATCCTTTAGCCAGCAGCAACAGACTCCCACTCTGGAAAAAAGGGTGCGCCGAGGCCAGCACGGCCTTGTCAAAACCGGATTCAAACGCTTTTTTTATTATCCGGGCTGTCAGGGGTGTTTCTTCTGTGCTGCCCATGCGGAACATTCGCGCCCTTTCCAAAAACTGCCGGGAGGATTGAACCCGGACATGAGTTAGGATATGATTATATCATATCAGAAGGAAGCGGCCTTAAAAAAGGAGGAAGCCCGTATGAAAAACATCCGCGAAGCTGTCCGGAAGAGTATTTTGGTCTATGACGGATCCAAGGGGGTCCTGCTGCAGCGCATGGGACTGGCCGGGGGGGAATGCGGCGATCTTTGGAATGCTGACTTCCCGGATCGGGTGCGCAGTATCTATGAGTCATATCGGGCTGCAGGGAGCGATATTATCCAGACCAACACCTTCACTGCCAACGCCCTGAGCTTAAAACGGCACGGTCTTGCAGACCGCACCCGGGAATTCAACCGGAGGGCGGCCCGGCTGGCCAGGGAAGTCATGGGGGAAACAGGCCTCGTGGCCGGTTCCATGGGCCCGACCGGCATCCTGCTGGAGCCCTACGGGGACTTGACAGAGGAAGAAGCCCGGCAGTGCTTCACTGAACAGGCGGAGGCCCTGGCAGAAGGGGGTGCGGATGCCCTCCATCTGGAAACGTTCATGGATCTGGAAGAGATGAAGATTGCCATAAAGGCAGCCAAAGCCACCGGACTTACCGTCATCGCCTCCATGACATTCACCACCGCCGGCAGGACGCTCATGGGCAGCAGCCCCGCAGACTGCGTGGCAGCCCTGAAAGATGCAGGAGCGGACCTGTTGGGAGCCAACTGTTCCGTCGGCCCGGCTCAGATGGTGCCGATCCTGGAAGCCATGAAAGAGGCGGGAGCCGGCCCGCTTTGCGCCAAACCCAATGCAGGCATGCCCCGGGTAGAAGATGGGGAAACGATCTTTGACGAAGGACCGGAGGTATTTTCCCGCCTGGTGCCGGCTTATCTGAATGCGGGAGCTGTGATCCTGGGTGGGTGCTGTGGCACCGGCCCGGACCATATCCGGGCGATCCGCCGGGCAGTGGACAGCCGGCAGCAGGGAGCATGACCCGTTCGTGCAGTAGCAGCAGCGCAGCAGTAGCAGGGGATCGGTAAAATACAGGGGGAGTTTCAATGGACCGTCAGATCATGGCCGGGATGGCACGGGAGCAGCTTCAGACACTGCGTCTTCCTTACTGGGAAGACCAGGGAACGGATTTTGTGATCCAATGTGAATTTCTGGATGCCCGCTGGAGCACAGGACATAAAAAGATCCACTATAATGCAAGCATTTTCTTTGATGAAAGCCAAAGGACTGTTTTTTTCTGGGAGCTGACCCGGGAATCGGGTTCCGGGTTTTCCTTCGGTGTGGATACCCAATCTTCCTTTCAGACGGGAAAGACGCTGTTTAGAAAAGTACGCAGCATCCAGTCAGGCCCGGATGGGATCGCGTATGAAATCAATCTGGACCTGGGAGCTATCCCGCGTTTGTTTAAAGACATCGCCAAGTCCCGGGGTTGGAAGTTCAAGACGGTGCTAAAGCGCGAGAAGGCGGCCGGATTTGCTTCCGGCACTGTCAGCTAGCCAGGAAATATTTGAACCCTCCCTTCTCCTGGATTATGCTCAGAGAAGGGAGGGATTCTTTTGAAAACCAGGGTCAAGTGGCTGGCAGCCGCAGGGATCGCTGTGATCATCGCTGGAACGGCGGCATCTGTCATGGATTACCGGAAGGTGATCTCAGCCATGAGCACGGATCCTATGCATCCGTTGGCGGGAAATGATGACTTTCGGGCCTTCCGCCAGGCATATTCCAGCACGGTGCAGACATCGGGCAGTCCGGAGATCCGGCTGGATCTTTCCGGGACCCAGGCGCAGGCAGGGATCGAGATTATGTCAGGAAAGCCCGGGATCCTGGAGGTCACAGTCGTTGTCGGGGAGGATCAGCCCACTCCGGATTCCCGGTTCAGCATGGAGACAAGTAAAAACAACTCGCCGGTCTTCAGAGCTTCCGGCGGCAAGAATCCGTTTCAGCTGAAAATCTTGATCCCTGAAGGTGTTTCTTCCCTTACTGTTGAAGCGCAACGGGCGCTGCTTACCCTCCGGGATGATTTTAGCGGTTCATTATCCGTGGATATCCGTGAGGGGAAAGCGGAAATCGCATATATGACTGGAAAAGCACAGGTATTTCTAGGTACCGGGAACATACAGCTGGATGCATTTTCACTCACCGGCGGAAGCTTTCTGAAAACAAACTGTGGGAATATCGATTTTACAGGAAGCCTGGGTGGCGGGGGAGAGATCCGGTTCACTGCGGCCCTGGGGAATATCCGGGTCCATCTGCCAGCATCTCAGAAAGTGGATCTGCGGCTGTCCGGGATCGTTTTCGACAATGCCTTTTCCGGCACTGAACAGGGAGCAGCTGCCAAGGACTTCACATACAAAGGCGGCCTCCCGCTGGATCAAAGCGGGAAGCCGCCGGAAGCGCAACTGGCGGTGAACTGTGTTTATGGCAGGATCACGGTGGCTNNAAGCCGACCCGCCAGGCAGACCGGCACCGCCAGGCAAGCCGGCACGAAAGAACCAGCCAGCCAGCTACTTGTTCCCTTCCGCGTACCGCTTGATTTTCTTCGTGGTGGTCTTTTCAAACTCCCGGTCCCGGATCACCAGTTCCTTGATGCGTTTGTAGCTCACCATGTTCTTGTTGATCTCCTTGATGTCCTTCCAGATCATGTCCCGGATCTGCTCAGAGGAGAGTTCCGCTCCGCCCGGCAGCTCCCTGATGGCATCCATATCCGGGACCACTTGGGCCGCCAGGGTGATGTCCTCCTCATCCGGCAGGTCCTTTCCGATCACCATGCTCTCACTGATATAAGGGCTCTTGTTGAGCAGCATCTCGATCTCTTCCGGATATACGTTCTTGCCGTTCTTGGTGATAATGACATTCTTCTTGCGCCCGGTGATATACAGGAACCCTTCCTTGTCAAAGCACCCCAGGTCGCCTGTGAGGAACAATCCGTCCTTGAACGCCGCCTGGTTGGCTTCCTCATCCTCGTAATACCCCAGCATGATATTCTCGCCCCGGGCGATGATTTCGCCCACGCCTGCGTCATTGGGATCATCGATCCTGATCTCGCAGCAAGGGATGACCAGCCCGCAGGAAGCGTCCTTGTAATAGAATTCCCGGTTGACGGTGAGGATGGGGGAACACTCGGTGAGCCCGTACCCCTGAATGGCCAGGATGCCCAGATCCTGCAGCCCTTTCATCACCACCGGATCCACCGCGGCCGCACCGCTGATCATCAGACGCAGCCGGCCTCCAAAGGTGTGGTGGATCTCGGCAAACAGTTTCTTGCGCAGATCAATACCCAGTTTGCGCAGGAAGTTGCTGATTTTGAGGGCAATCCGAAGCTTCTTGTCCGCGCCTTTTTTCCGGGCGGATTCCCAAATCTTCCGGTACATGTTTTCCAGCAGCAGCGGCACGCACAGCATCACGCTGGGCCGGGCCTCCGCCATGTTTTTTGCGATGTATTTAAGGCCGTCGCAGAAGGCGACGGAAGATCCCTTGTATACAGTCAGCAGGAAACCGCAGGTGCATTCATAGGTATGGTGGATGGGCAGCACTGACAGCATCACATCATCCGACCGCAACTCGAACATCCGGCTCACAGCATACAGATTGGAAGCGATGTTCCGGTGGGTCAGCATGGCTCCCTTGGATTTGCTGGTATTAGCCGAAGTAAACAGGATAATGCGCATCTCATCCGGATCGATAACTGCATCGAGGAACTCCCTGTTCCCTTCAGCCAGCAGCGCACGGCCTTTTTCCACCAGCCTGGAAAATGAAAGGATCTTTCCGTCATCCTCTTTGGCGTCCATATGGATCAGATAACGGACTCCATCGTTGCCCTGAACCGCCTCTGCAACTTTCTCCGCCAGCTTGCCGGAAAAGATCACGGCACTGGTGCGGGCCCGTTCCACCATGTTCCGGATCTCGTGGCTGGGGAGTTCCTTGTCCAGAGGTACGATGATCCCGGTGCCGTTGACCACGCCCAGGTAGGAGACGGCCCATTCGAAACGGTGTTCTCCGATCAGGGCGATGCGGGTGTCTTTGAGGCCCAGGTCCACAAGGGCGGTACCCAGCGCATCCACATCCGCTTTCAGGGTTTTGTAAAGGATCGGTTGGTAGGAAGCATCCTGGCTGGCTTTGGCGTGAAATACAGGGCGATCGGCAAACAATTGGGCGCTTTCGTCCAGCATCTGCTTGAGGTCGCGGATGGGACGGGGTTCGAGCAGCGGATAATTCTTCAATTGTAACACTCCCTTTATCATGGCGGATTTCGCCTTTTAATTTGATTATAGAAGCGGAGCAGGGGGTACGCAAGGACAGCCGGTGATTCTCGACTGCAAGGTCAAACGCGGCAGAAGGAACTGATATTATCCAAAAAGTCATTTTCAGCAACCTTTTTGCCTGTTTTGGGTGTTCATCTGCGAAAGACCGCGTGGTAGCATTGAAAGGGATCAATGAAGAGGGGGGAGCACCTTGGAAAGACAGGAAGAATTTAAGATCGTGCGGGAACTGGCAAAACAGGTGGCAGAAATCGCAGCCCTGCCCTGCCACGCGGAAACCAAACGGCTGTGGAAGGCGTTAAATGCCTTGAAACCGGAAAGACCCATGGTATATATCGACCAGATCTGCTGGAACGAGATGGATGTAGACGGGGAGCTCAAACTCCGGTGTACCGATTCTTTCCTGCGAGGGTTGGAATCCGGCCTGCGCATGACTCTGTACCGCTGGAAACATTTGCCGGCGGATATGGTGGTGGAGGATTTTATCCGGTTGCCCCGGGCCGTCAGCGGGATGCATTTCGGCATCCGGCCAAAACAGGATATCGCCCGGCAGGAGGGGGCATCCATCGCAGGACACCGGTATTATGACCAGCTGACCCGGGAAGAGGACCTGGAAAAAATCCAGTTTCCCGTGATCCAGGAGGACAGACAGGCGACAGCAGACCGGGAAGCCATGGCGCAGGAAGTCCTGGACGGGATCCTCGGGGTCCGGATGCAGGGGCCGGTGCCCCAGCTGGCTCCCTGGGACCGGCTGGCAGAGTGGAAAAGCCCGGAAGGGATCCTGTATGACCCGGCAGACCGGCCGGAATTCATCCATCAGATCATGACCCGTTTCATGAAAGCATACCACCTCATGCTGGATCAACTGGAGGAGCAGGGCCTGCTGCCCGGGGAGCAGGATACGATCCACTGCTCCGGCGCCTTTACCGATGCGCTTCCGGCACCGGGGTATGACCCGAAAAAAGTCCGGGCAAAAGATCTTTGGACCAGCGGGATGGCTCAGATCTTTTCCACCGTTTCACCTGCCATGCACGATGAATTTGAGATCGAATATGCCATTCCGTTTTACAAGCGGTTCGGACAGGTGTATTATGGATGCTGTGAGCCGCTGGACACCAAGGTGGACATCGTGCGCCGCATCCCCAATGTGCGCAAGATCTCCATGAGCCCCTGGGTGGATGTGGAGAGGGGAGCCGCTAATATCGGGAAGGATCTGGTATTTTCCAGGAAGCCCAGTCCGGCATTTCTGGCCGTCTCCTCCTTTGATGCAGCGCCCGTGGAGGAGGACCTGCGTGCCACCCGGGAAGCCTGCCGGCGGAACGGGACACCGCTGGAGTTCATCCTCAAGGACATCAGCACCGTAAAGTTCGAGCCAAGGCGGCTCTGGCAATGGGCGGAAACGGCCATGAAGGTGGCGCTGGAAGGCTGAAGCATGGCGGAATCAATCGCATCCGCAGACAATCGGCAGAAAAGGATCATCCCATGCAGCAGTCAAGCAGGAAAAACAATCGAAAATGGATCTTTTTCATCGCCCTGGGACTGTCTCTGGCCGCGTTCGCGGCAGGCCTGCTTCGGGGCGAGGCGGGTATCGTGTTTCGTAAAGCCGCCCTGGTCTGCCTGGAGTGCATTGGGATCGGCTGACGGGACCGATTCGCAGGACCGGTTGAGGGTTTGCTGGCTGGAGCCTGCCGGCTCCGGACGGGATCATTGAAAGAGGAGTGAAGGCAGTATGGCCGCAACGGGCAGGGTGAAACGCTGGCAGGCCCAGGTGGCCTCCGCAGCGCTGCATAATGCCTATATCCCGGGATTCCTGAAAGGAACCCTCTATCAGGGAGACCTTAAGCACCTCTGTGTCCCGGGATTCAACTGCTACTCCTGCCCAGGAGCGGTGGGTGCATGCCCCATCGGTGCGCTGCAGGCGGTGGCCGGATCTCCCGGCGCGCGGATTTCCCTGTATGTGCTGGGATTTCTCGGGATCTTGGGGGCGCTGGCCGGCCGGTGGATCTGCGGATGGATCTGCCCCTTCGGTGCACTGCAGGATCTGCTGTACCGCATCCGGGTCAGGAAACCCGGAAAAGCGCTAAAATTCTTCCGCACCGCCCGCTGGACCAAGTATGTGCTGCTGGCGTCTGCGGTACTGCTGCTTCCAGCCTGGATCGCGCAGACCACCGGCCTCAGCATCCCTGTTTACTGCAAATACATCTGCCCGGCAGGCACCCTGGAGGGAGGGATCCCGCTTACCCTGGCAGACCCGGCGCTCCGGTCCGCTGTCGGGCCTCTCTTTTCCTGGAAAATGCTTCTGCTCCTCATCACCGTGGGGGCTTCCATTCTGTTTTCCCGCCCTTTCTGCAAGGTTGGCTGTCCTCTGGGCGCCTTTTATTCCCTGTTCAACCGTGTCAGTCCTGTCGGACTGACTTATGACAGCAGCCGTTGCAGGCGCTGCGGCGTCTGCGTCCGCCGCTGCGGCATGGGAGTAGATCCCCGCCGGGACCCGGATCACCTGGAATGCATCCGCTGCGGTGAATGCGCCAGGGCCTGCCCCGGCAAAGCCCTGCACCTGGGCATCCGCAGGGGTGGAACGGGCGTCCGGTGTACCGGATGCAAAGAGGCTGCGCCGGTGCAGCCACCGCATCAGTAAAGGAGCTGCATGGAGATAGAGAAGCGCGCCTGAGCCGGGTTCCGGTTTCGAATTGCCCTATGATTTCATCGCAGCTGATGCGCCCGGAAATCCGCTGGGCTCATCCCTTCCGCTCTCCGGAAAATCATACAGAAATAGCTTGTATCCCGGTAGCCTACCTGCAAAGCCACATCCCGGATGCGGACTTCCGGATCGCCGGCCAGCAGGGATTTTGCCATATGGATCCGGTATTTGACCAGGTAAGCCAGGGGCCCCATCCGAAAAACCCGGTTGAAAATGCGGCATAAATACTGGGTGGAGACGCCGATCACAGAAGCCATTTCTTCCACCGAAACATCCCTTGGATAATTCACTTCAATATATTCCACCACCGGCTGGACCTTGTCCTCCGCCGGCAGGTGGGCCCGGCTGCTGGTATCATACACCATGAATTTCAGCTGGACCAGGAAGGTATAAAGCAGCGCGGAGCAGTCGTATGCTCTCTGGATGCTCCGGCTCCGTGCGGCAGTGCAGATATTTTCCAGGAGCTGGTTCATCACCGGCATGCTGCGGATATTATACACCTGGCTGGATTCGAATCCCTGGCCGCGCAGCAGTCCGGTGCATCCGCTGCCCCCGAAGGTGATCCACCGGGTGCTCCAGGGGGTTTCCAGGGGTTTGTACATATGGGAGATCCCCGGAAAAAAAAGGCAGCCCGTATTTTCCGACAGAACGAATGTGCGCTCCTCCAGGAGCAGAAGGCCTTTTCCCCGGGTGGTATACAGCCATTGAAAGCCAGGAAGCGTACTGTTCTTTCTGATCCGGTCTACCTGCCTCTGATGCTGCGCACCGCCTGCCATATCGATATAATAAGGCAGATTCTGCGCATCCAGCAGCAGCAGTGAATTATTTTCATCCAAGATCACCATCAGGATCACCCGGTGAAATTATACCTTCAGCGCATGCTCTGCGCAAGCCTGAGCTTCCGAGCCTCTGGTTTCGATTTACCATATCTGTTTAAATATTTCTGATTTACGTCATGTCCCGCTGCAAATAGACTGAAGGTATTGCAGGCGAAGGAGGGATTTATCTTGAAGGACAGGATCGGATGGGGATTTATCGGAGCCGGGGGCATTGCCGGACGGTTCATGTCGGGAATGCAGCAGGTGCCGGAAGCAGCCCTGGTGGCTGTCGGTTCCAAAACTCCCGGGAAAGGGGAGGCATTCACGGCCAAATACGGAGGACAGGCAGTTGACAGTTATGAAGAAGTCGTGGCACATCCGGATGTGGATGTGGTATACATTGCAACACCTCATACATTCCACCTGGAACATACCCTGCTGGCGCTAAGTGCCGGCAAAGCGGTGCTGTGCGAAAAACCCATGGCCCCCAGTGCTGCTCAGGTCCGTGCAATGATGGAGACAGCTTCTGCAAAGGGCCTGTACCTGATGGAAGCCATGTGGACCCGGTTTTTCCCGGTGATGCAGCGGGTACGGGAATGGCTGGCGGCCGGAGAGATCGGCCAGATACAGTATGTGACTGCGGATTTCGGATTTGGCGGGGGCGGGAAGGAAAACCCGGCGTCCCGTCTGTTTTCTCCGGATCTGGCCGGCGGAAGCCTGCTGGATGTGGGGGTATATACACTGGCATTTGCTTTCATGGCTTTTGGCCGCAGGCCGAACCGCATCGTGAGTCTCTCGGATCCGGCCAGCACGGGAGTGGACGGGCGGATGGGCTGCCTGCTGGGGTATGAAGGGGGCGGGATCGCATCCCTGTTTTCTGCAGTGACCACGACCACGCCCCAGGAAGCCAGGATCATCGGAGCGAACGGCATCATCACCATCCCGGGATTCTGGCACCCCCGGTCTGTGAGCCTGGCCCGCAAAGGCCAGCCGGCAGAGGAGTTTCGGTCGGATCATCCGGCAGAGGGCTTCCAGTTTGAGATCGAGGCTGTGCATGAGGACCTGCGGGCCGGTCGCCTGGAAAATGCAGTCATGCCCCTTCAGGAATCCCTGGCCATTGCAGAAACCATGGATGCGCTGAGAGCCCAGTGGGGACTTCGTTATCCATTTGAAAAATGATTGCACTGCAACAAAAATGAAAGAGGTGGACGCAATGAACAAGATGACCTATGCGCAGATCCCTTATGTGGGAGTACCGGTTTCCCGACTGGTGCACGGTACCATTATGCTTTCCATGCAAAAGAAGGAGGCTTCCTTTGCCCTGCTGGATGC
>DOHE01000105.1 GCA_003535395.1 Clostridiales bacterium
AACTGCCCCTTCCGGAGATCCGGACCGAATGGGCGGATTATTACCGGAACGTGCTTAAGACCATCGACGGCCAGGAGGAACTCATCGTCAAACCCGAGCAGGCCATGCGGGTGATGAAGGTCATGGAAGCCTGCTTTGCATCCTCCCTCACCGGGCAGACCCTTGATGTCAACATCCCGCCACTGCTTCTTCCATAGCCTTCACCATCTGCCGGTTTGCCTCCCGGCCCCGGATGGCTATTCGAATGAATCCGTCGGCTAAAAACCTGAAGTTGGATGCGTTGCGTACCAAAAATCCTTTTCCGGCCATTCTCCGGCAAAACTCCAGGCCGGACAGCCCTGCCGGCAGTTTCAGCAACATGAAATTCGTTTCCGGTCGCCAGGCAAGAAGCCCCGGAATGCGTGACACTGCTTCAAAGCAAGCCGGCCCCTCTTCTCCGATCCAGGCGCAAGTGCGGGCCAGGAAGTCCCTGCTCATTGGCAGGTACTCTCCCACGCACTGAGCCAGTGTATTTACCGACCAGGGCAGCCGCCGTTCCCGAAGCCGGCCCATGAGGTCCGGATGTCCCAATCCATACCCCAGCCTGAGGCCCGGAATGGCAAAAACCTTGGTAAATGCCCGGATAATCACCGTGTTTTTCCCCATCCACCCCATCTTTGCCACAGAACCGGCGGTGCCTTTATGGGTGAGTTCGATAAAAGCTTCGTCCACTACCACGAATAGGCCCCGTTTTTCGGCCTCTTGCATAATGAACAAAAGATCCTGCCGGGAGAGGAGCCGGGATGTGGGATTGTTGGGGTTGCACAGCACCAGAGCATCAAAGCCGCCGGCAAGGAAATCCAGCAGCCCGGGGATGTCCAGCTTGAAATCCTGCGCTTGTGCTGCAGGAAACCATTCCACACGGGATCCGGCCCGCGCGGCCGCTTGGGCATATTCAGAAAATGTGGGCGCAGGGATGGCCACCCGCTTGAATTTCATCACATCCATGAGCAGATACAGGATTTCGGAGGCCCCGTTTCCAGGCAGGATCCAGTCATCCGGAAACCCGGTATAACTGGAGATCCCCCGGACCAGCTCCCGGCACTCCGGGTCCGGATAATGCGTGATCCCATCCAGCTCTTTCCCGAGGAGAGCCATTAGTTCAGCCGGAATCCCCAGTGGGTTGATGTTGGCGCTGAAATCCTGCAGCGACTCGGGTGCGACCCCGAAGAACCGGGCTGCTTCCCGGAGGTTCCCGCCATGGGACGGAACGCTTTCCCCCATCCTGTCCGTCATATCGTCGGCACCCCCCAGCCAGCCGGCGCGGTTCCGGCAGTAAGCGCTGCCCCGACAGCGAACGCCGCCAACACAAAAAGCATCTCTGCTGCGATCATGATCCGCACAGCGGCGGGGATGTCTTCCGGACGAAAATCCCGGGTGGCATCGCCAATATAGGGTTTTTGCACCACGACGCCTTCGTACCGTCCGAGACCTCCCAGACGCACTCCCAGCGCACCGGCTACGGCGGATTCCGGCCAGGGGCTGTTCGGGCTCGGATGATTCCGGTGATCCCGGAACAGGATCCGAATGCTGTTTTTCATGCTTTTCCCCGTGAAGAAGGCCGCCAGAGGCAGCAGCATCCCGGAAATTCGGGCTGGAATATAGTTGGCCAAATCATCCGCCCGGGCTGAAGCCATTCCCAGGTGCAGATATTTTTCATTTTTATAACCCACCATGGAATCCAGGGTGCTTACGGCTTTAAAGGCATAGACCGCCACCGCTCCCCAGCCCCCGCCCAAAAGAGATCCCATGAGTGCAAAGAACAGGGGCGACAGCACTCCGTCCACCGTATTTTCTGCGGTAGTTTCCACAACCCCCCGGATGATCTCTGCCTCAGGCAGCTCCCGGGTATCCCGACCCACCAGCATGGCCAGCTGCTCCCGGGCCTTCCTCAGGTTTTTGCCTGTAAGGCTCCGGTACACTTTCATGGCCTCCGCTGCCAGGCATTTCGCTGCCAGCGAAGTGTACAGCAGGTAGATATTTACCGTGTGAAACAGCAGGGGGTGTACTTTTTCCGCTGCCCAAAGCAACAGGGCTGCAATGCCTACTGTGATCCCTGCCGTTCCCGACAGCAGCACGAAACCCGCGGCCTTTTCCAAGCTGGCCCGGGAGATCCGGCCGGTGTGGTTATCCGTGGGGGCGAGGCGGTGGATGGCGGAATGAAGTGCATTTTCCAAGCGTTTGATGAGAGCGCCGATGAACCTCACCGGGTGAGGCAGCCAATGGGGATCCCCAAAAACCAGATCCAGGCCGCAGGCGATCAAAAGGTCCATGGTCAGCCCTCCAGGATCCGGTATATGGCCGCTATGTCCATGTTTTCCCGGAGCATGTCCGCCAGCTTGTCATATTCGATTTCCTTGGATTCCCTGTGGGAGATCACCGGTATGCCCGTCGGCGTCTCAAGCCCCTTCTGTCTACGGAGGTTTTGAATCAGTCCCAGGGTGAAGGGGGTGTTGTCAAAAATGCCGTGGAGGTAAGTTCCCAGAATGTTTTCACTTCGGCATCCCCCATCTGTGACCGCCAGGCCCTGGCCGTATTCTGATTCCCCCGGGTCCGGCAAGCCAGCCAGCCACGGGCTTCCCCCGGAGAGCAGCTGTGTCTTTCCCATATGGATCTCATATCCTTCCACCCGGCAGCCTTCCAATCCTTCCAGGATCCCGCGGCTCTCACTTTCTGCCACAATCCCGGCAGCCTGGAGCTTTACTTTTTGGGGCTGGAACACGGTCCGGACAGGCAGCAGACCAAGTCCGCTGATGCGTTCCAGATCGGATTCCACGTGAAGTGGATCTTCCATTTCCATTCCAAGCATCTGGTATCCGCCGCATATCCCCATCACCAGGGTCCCCCGATCGCTCAGCCGTTTCAAGGCCTCCTCGAATCCGGCCTGACGAAGGGCTGCCAGGTCTTCCAGGGTATTCTTGGTCCCCGGCAGGATGACCATATCCGGCCTTCCGAGCTCCTCTGCATCGGTGATGTACCGAAGCTGCACCCCGGGAAGTGCCTCCAGCGGGTTGAAATCGGTAAAATTGGAGATATGGGGCAGGCGGAGCACAGCGATGTCTATGTCCGCCGCACGGATTGACGCCCCGGTTGCTTCCCGGATTGACGCCCCGGTTGCCGAACCTCCAGCTTTCGCGGACCCGGCAAATTTTTCTGTCACGCTGTCCTCATCGTCGATTTTCAGGCGGGCATAGGGCAGCACTCCCAGTGCCGGCACACGAATGATTTCCTCCAGCATCTTAAGTCCCGGCTCCAGCAGCGCCGCATCTCCGCGGAATTTATTGATAATGACTCCTTTTACCCGAGCTTTTTCCTCTTCCTTCAGCAGCAGCATCGTCCCCGCCAGGGAGGCAAACACGCCTCCCTTGTCGATATCCCCAACCAGCACGACGGGAGCATCGGCCATCTCCGCCATGCCCATGTTCACCAGATCCTTGTCCCGCAGGTTGATTTCCGCGGGACTCCCCGCCCCCTCGATGACGATCACATCATACTGCTCCGCCAGCTTCTGATAAGTTCCCCGGACCAACTCCGCCAAAGCCGGCTTCAAATTGTGGTATTCCACCGCAGAAAAATTTCCGTACACTTCCCCATTGACGATGACCTGGGCCTTTTTGTCCGTGGTCGGTTTGATGAGGATGGGGTTCATTTCCACAGATGGAAGCACTCCGGCCGCTTCCGCCTGCACTACCTGCGCCCGGCCCATTTCCTTGCCATCGGCAGTGATGAATGAATTCAACGCCATATTTTGCGATTTGAATGGAGCCACCCGGTATCCGTCCTGCCGGAAGATCCGGCAAAGACCGGCCACGATCAGACTTTTTCCCACGGATGATGCAGTCCCCTGCACCATGATGCACTTCGCAGGCATATTGTTCCTCCTTGTACGACCGATGTTCAGCTTGCAGTTTCTTCAGTCCGGCAACAGGGAATGAAATACGGGCAGCCATGTTCCGGGTCCCGGTATACCCTGCCCCTCACATTGAATACCTGGAACAAAATCTCCTCTGTAATGATTTCTTCCGGTTTTCCTGCCTTGAGCAATTTCCCGTCCTTGAGGGCCGCAATGGTTTTTGAATAACGGGCTGCCTGGTTGACGTCATGAAGTACCATGATCACGGTGATCCCAAGCTCCTGGTTCAGGCGGCGGACCAGTTCCAGGATCTCCACCTGACAGGCGATATCCAGAAAAGTGGTGGGTTCATCCAGCAGCAGCAGGTCCGTCTTTTGTGCAATGGCCAGGGAAAGCCAGGCCCGCTGCCTTTCTCCCCCGGAAAGAGTGGAAACCAGCCGGTGTTCCAGGGAGAGGATCCCGGTGGATCGCATGGCCCACTCGATGATGGCATGGTCTGTATTATCCAGATGGCCTGTCCATCCCAAATGGGGAAACCGGCCATACCCTGCCAGGTCCCGCACCGTAAAATCTTCGGGGATTTTTGGAGATTGAGGAAGGATCGCCATCTTTCGAGCCACCTCCCGGGTGTTTTTCCGGAAAATGGATTCCCCATCCAGCAATACAGCCCCTTGGTGCGGTTTGAGGCTCCTGGACAAGGTTTTAAGCAGAGTGGACTTCCCCGACCCGTTCACGCCGATGAGGGATAGCAGCTCCCCTTTTTGGATCTCCAGTCCCAGGTCCTTCAGGACCCTGCGGTCCCCATAGCCAAATTCCAGCTTTTCAGCTTTCAGCATCGCGTCCGTCTTTTTCAGCATCGCGTCCGTCTTTTTCAGCATCGCGTC
>DOHE01000331.1 GCA_003535395.1 Clostridiales bacterium
CTGCTGGCGGATGAACCCACCGGCGCCCTGGATCAAACTACCGGGGGGCAGATCATGGAGCTGTTTGAGGAACTTAACCGGGAGGGCAGTACCATCATCGTTATTACCCATGACGACCACATTGCAAGCCATGCCCGGCGGGTGGTGAACATCCTGGACGGCTATCTGACAGAGGGAGGAAAGCTTCATGCTGATTGAAAGCATCCGGATGTCCTGGGAAAATATTATCCATAACAAACTTCGGTCGTTCCTGACCATGCTGGGAATCGTCATCGGGGTAGCAGCCATTATTTCCCTCATTACCATCGTACAGGGGGCGACCCGCAGCATCAGCGACCAGGTGAGCGCCCTTGGAGTGAATAAAATCACTGTCAATATACCGGGAACCCCTCTTAAGCAGGGCCTTAACCGGGAAGACATGGCACGTATTGCGGGCCTTGATAATATCCTGGGGCTGTCTCCCACGATTTCCGCGAGAACCTCCGTAGCTTCCGGAGACCGGCTGATGACCGCCGTCACGATCCAGGGCAGGAATGAAGTGTATTTTCAAATGGATGAAGATCTTCTTCAGGACGGCCGGTCCATCAACATTTTGGATGTTGAGTCCAAAAATCCGGTTGCGGTGATCGGAAACGCGGTGGTGACAGGATTGTTCTACGGGGAGGATCCCGTGGGGAAGAGCCTGGTGCTGAACGGGACCACCTTCACCGTCATCGGCACCCTTGCTCCTTCCAGTATGTTCGGGATCACATCAAGCAACAAAACGGTGATCATCCCCTACACCACGGCCCTGCGCAGTTTGGGCGGTCGCAATGTATCCGCCATGGATATATTCCTTAAAGACCCCAACCTGGCCGACCAGACGGTGACAGACATCAATTCCGTACTGATACCCGCCTTCAACTACAAGGAAGATGCGTTTTCGGTGTACAACATGGGAGACATGGTAGAAACCTTCCGCACCCTGATGTCCATGATGTCTCTGCTGCTGGCGGGCATTGCAGCCATTTCCCTGGTGGTTGGGGGCATCGGGATCATGAACATGATGCNNCGGTCTGCGCAAAGCGCTGGGAGCCACTCCCCGCCGGATCCGGCTCCAGTTCATCATCGAGTCTGTTTTTCTGTCGCTTATGGGGGGTCTGGCAGGACTGTTGCTGGGCAGCCTGATTGCCTATATGGCTTCAATGTTTATCGGTATCCGGTTTGCCATCACTCTGACCACCGTGCTCCTGGCAGTGGGATTCTCTGCGGCGGTGGGGATACTGTTTGGGACCATGCCCGCCCGGAAGGCAAGCCGATTGAATCCTATCGATGCGCTTCGAAGCCTGTAGGACCGGTGATTTGCCGGATGCAATATCCTTGAAAGAGGAGGTTTGACCATGTCCTTTTCACTGGAAGTCAAGGACGCTCTGTGCCGGATGCCCTGCGAAAAGGCCTGCTGCATGGCCTGTGAGATATCTGCGATACTGACTGTGGGGGCGGATCCGGCCCCGGATGGCAGCCGGGTGGTTTCCACCGAGCATGCGGCCTTTGCCGGACGCCTGTTCAAAATGCTCAAAGCACTGACCGGGACCCATCCTGTACTCCACTACAAGCGGGAGACCAATCTGAAAAAGCACATGCTCTACAAAGTCATTCTGCCGTCGGAAACAGTCAAGGCAATAAGGCAGGATCCGGAACCAAGGAGATCCTGCTGCAGAAAAGCCTGGCTTCGGGGTGCATTTCTGGCGGGGGGATCCATGGTCCATCCAGAAAAGGGGTATCACCTGGAGATCACTTGCCCGGACAGGAGCACAGCTGAAAAAATCGCGGATCGCATGAAAGGCTTTGGACTGCATCCGGGCACAGCAGCCCGCAGCAGCGGATATATCGTATATATAAAGGAATCCGCCAACATATCGGATTTTTTAAATCTTACCGGCGCCCACGGGGCACTGATGGTCTTTGAAAATGTCCGCATCATGAAGGATGTGCGAAACAGTGTGAATCGCATCGTCAACTGCGAGACAGCCAATCTGGACAAGACTGTGGAGGCGTCCAGACGCCAGCGGGAATGCATCCTTAAACTGATTTCCAGAGGCGGTGCGGATGACCTTCCTCACAACCTAAGGCAGATCGCTATCCTGCGCCTGGAACACCCGGAAGCTTCATTGGAGGAACTTGGCAAATACTTACGTCCGCCTCTGGGAAAGTCCGGTGTGAATCACCGCTTAAAAAAGATCGAAATGCTGGCCGGCTTGCCGAATCCCGGGAAATGAGGCAACATTGGAACAGGTTCGCCTGAAACGGGGGAGGAAGCATGCAGCTCGATATTTGGAAAAAAGGAAACACCCTGGTGGTGGCACTCAAAGGGGAACTGGACCATCACACCGCGGCCGGATGCAGGGAGCGGATCGACAATGCCCTGTTAAGGCCGGGAATACGGAATCTGATCCTGGATCTTTCGGAACTTGCATTCATGGACAGTTCCGGCATCGGTGTGATCTTGGGAAGGTACCGCACCGTTACCCGGCGGGGTGGAAAAATGGCGGCCATGCATATTCAGCCGGAAGTCATGCGGATATTCCGGATGGCAGGGCTTGAAGGGATCATTCCGGTTTGCGGAGGTACGGACGATGCGATCCGGATATTTGAAAGGGAGAGGATGGCATGAAGAAAATCGGGCCTTTGGATGAACAGCCGTTGAACGAAATGGCGGTGGAGTTTGCCGCAGATTCCCGGAACGAAGCCTTTGCCCGGGTAGTGGCTGCTGCTTTTGCCTCTCAACTGGATCCCACGCTGGAAGAACTGTCCGATGTGCGCACCGCTGTTTCGGAAGCGGTAACGAATGCGATCATCCATGGATACAAAGATGTAAGCGGCAAAGTGAGAATGGTCTGCCGGCTGTACCCGGGCCTGATGGAAATCGAGATATCCGACCAGGGCATCGGTATTGTGGATGTAGAGCAGGCGATGCAGCCCCTTTACACATCCACCCCGGAGCTGGAACGCTCCGGTATGGGCTTTACCGTGATGGAAAGCTTTATGGACGGACTGGAGGTAGAATCAGTGCCGGGGCAGGGTACCATCGTGCGGATGATCAAGCACATCCCGGGAGGCAGTTGAACCGCGATGGACAGAAGCCGATCCGAAGCATTGCTGGCCAGGGCCGCCCAGGGCGACGCTGAAGCTTGTTCCCGCCTGGTGGAAATGCACTCCGGGTTGATTTGGAGTGTCGCCCGCAGATTTACCGGACGGGGATGTGAACTGGAGGACCTTTACCAGCTGGGATGCATGGGGCTGCTTAAAGCCATCAAACGGTTCGATCCGTCCTATCAGGTGCAGTTTTCCACATATGCCGTGCCGGTGATCACCGGCGAAATCAAGCGGTTTTTACGGGATGACGGGATCATAAAGGTGGGTCGCCCCCTTCGGGAACTGGCCGCCAGGGCCTATGCTGCAGCGGAGGCACTCAGGGGGGAACTGGGCCGGGAGCCCGGGATCCAGGAAATTGCCCGAAGGCTGAAAGTACAGCCGGAAGAACTCTCCATGGCCCTGGATGCCTGCACACCTCCGGAATCTCTGCAGCACGGCATGGACGATGGGGAAGGCTCACCCTTCAACCTGATAGACCGGCTGGGAGATCCGGATGCGAACCCGGAACACCAGGCAGTGGACCGGGTTTCTCTGCGTCAGGCACTGACTTCTTTGGAGCCCAGAGAAAAAAAGATCATCCTGCTGCGCTTTTTTAAGCATCGCACCCAGGCCCAGGTCGCCCGCGAACTGGGGATCTCGCAGGTGCAGGTTTCCCGTTTGGAAAAATCCATTCTACAAAGCCTAAAAAAATGCATGATGGCCTGATCCCTGTAAAGCCCGGCATTCTGACGTGTGGGATGCAGCCCTGTATATCTTTCGAGCCATTACCGGATAATATAGACAGCTTCCCATAAAAGGCGGTCTGCCCATGCATCCCCTGCTCAGTCGGCTCATATCGATTCGATCCCTGTTGCGCAAATGGAAAACACTTCTCATATTGTTCTTCATCCTGATCCTGCTGGCGGCAGTGGCAGGCTTACTGGTTCTTAAATCCGGGCGTGGAGTTCCGCAACCGGGGCAGAGCGTGTTTGTGTTGCAAAAACCCTCTTCAGGAGGTAAAATCAACCTTTGAACCCGGGTGGTTTCTTTTGCAGCAGAATCAAATATGGGTTTTGGAAAAGGAGCGGGAAGGGAATGGAACCCATGCATATCGTTCTGGTGGAACCGGAAATTCCTCAGAATACAGGGAATATCGCCAGAACTTGTGCAGCTTCCGGATCTGTGCTGCATTTGGTCCATCCCTTGGGCTTTACCATCACCGACAGGGGTCTTAAGAGGGCCGGACTGGATTACTGGCACCTGCTGGATAT
>DOHE01000047.1 GCA_003535395.1 Clostridiales bacterium
GGTGCCGGCAGCACTTCACCCTTATAGATCCATACCTTGACTCCGATACGACCGTAGGTGGTTTTAGCTTCCGTAATCCCGTAATCGATATCGGCCCGAAGGGTTTGCAGAGGAATGGTTCCTTCATGATAATGTTCTGTACGTGCGATCTCAGCTCCGCCCAGTCTTCCGGAAACACAGGTTTTGATTCCTTTTGCTCCTGTTTTCATAGTGCGGTTCATCGCCTGCTTCATAGCACGGCGAAATGAGATCCGCCTTTCCAGCTGGGATGCGATATTCTCGGCTACCAACTGTGCATTCTGATCCGGCGACTTGATTTCAGTGATGTTGAGAAGAACGCTCTTGCCTGTGAGTTTCTCAATATCCTTCTTCAGCAGTTCAATGCCGGTCCCGCCTTTTCCGATGATGGGTCCGGGTTTGGCTGCATGAACATTCACCCTGATTTTGTTGGAAGTGCCCCTTTCAACTTCAATCCGGGCGATTCCGGCAGAAAACAGCTTATTCTTGATAAAGCTGCGGATTTTCACATCCTCAACGAGGATATCACCAAATTCCTTCTTTTTGGCATACCATTTTGTATCCCAATCCTTAATGATCCCGATCCTTAATCCATGCGGATGTACTTTTTGGCCCATTTTTCAAAGTCCTCCCTATACTTGCGTTTTTTCCCGAAGAACCAATGTGATATGGCTGCTTTTTTTGTGGATACGGGCACCCATTCCACGCGCCCTGGCCATCATCCTTTTCAGGATCGGGCCCTGATTGGCAAATGCTTCGGAAACGTTCAGTGAATCCCTGTTCATATTGTTGTTGTTTACCGCATTTGCCTCAGCAGAACGCATCATTTTAAACAGGATATACGAAGAAGCCTTGGGTGTGTATCTGAGAATTGCATATGCTTCATCCAGTCCCTTGCCCCGGATCAGATCGATCACGATCTTGACCTTTCTCGGAGCGATTCTTACATATTTGAGAGTAGCGCGGCCCTCATCCTTGCCAATGCCAAGAATCTTTCTTTCTTTTTTTGTAGGCAGCACGGTCTTCTTGTTTTTAGGAGTTTGAGCCTTACAGGAAGCCAAGATGCTGTCCTTATTCTGCAATAGTTCATCTCTGGTCCTAACTTTACGTTCCAATTGAGCTTCCTCCTTTCTACTTTTTCACTGCAGTAGCCTTTTCAGATTTTCCGCTGTGGCCTTTAAATGTCCGGGTAGGGGC
Organism: Clostridiales bacterium; assembly: GCA_003535395.1. GTDB lineage: Bacteria > Bacillota > Clostridia > UBA8921 > UBA8921 > UBA8921. The sequence continues at coordinate 1,216 of DOHE01000047.1, forward strand.
AAACTCACCGAACTTGTGACCCACCATATCTTCCGACACATACACAGGAACGTGTTTTTTCCCATCATGTACGGCGATGGTATGGCCAACCATCTGGGGAAAAATCGTTGAATCCCGGGACCAGGTCTTTAAAACCTTCTTCTCGTTCTTTGCATTCATATCTACAATACGTTCCAACAATCTCTTTTCGACAAAAGGTCCTTTTTTCAGAGATCTGCTCATCTTGTACACTCCTCCCTGGGAAATTAACTATTCCTCTTCTTGACGATGTACTGGCTTGATTTCTTGTTTTTCTTTCTCGTCTTATACCCAAGAGTTGGCTTGCCCCAGGGGGTAACCGGGCTGGGCCGGCCGATGGGGGATTTTCCTTCGCCACCGCCGTGGGGATGGTCCACAGGATTCATCACGACCCCACGTACTGTGGGCCTGACACCCAACCACCTTTTTCTGCCTGCTTTTCCGATGGATACATTCTCATGGTCGATATTTCCGACCTGTCCAACCGTTGCCTTGCATTCCATGCCGATCATCCGTACTTCACCGGAAGGGAGTCGTACCTGCGCAGACTTTCCTTCTTTAGCCATCAGCTGGGCTGCATTCCCGGCGGAACGCACCAGTTGCCCGCCTTTTTTCGGAACCATTTCAATATTGTATATCATGGTGCCAACAGGGATGTTGGCAATTGGAAGCGCATTGCCAGGTTTAATATCCGCCTGCGGGCCCGATTCTACGACATCCCCCTTTTTCAGTCCTTCCGGGCAGATTATATAACGTTTTTCCCCGTCCGCATAATAAAGCAGAGCAATATAGGCTGACCGGTTTGGGTCATACTCAATGGCCTGAACTTTCGCTTTGATTCCATCCTTATCTCTTTTAAAATCAATGATCCTGTACTTTTGTTTTGCACCTCCGCCAACATGGCGGACTGTGATCCTTCCGTAAGCATTTCTCCCGCCTGACTTGCTTTTCGCTGCAACCAGGGATTTTTCCGGCTTTTTCTTTGTCAGTTCCTCAAAGGTAGGAACTGTCATAAATCGCCTTGCAGGAGAAGTGGGGGAATATTTTTTAATAGCCATTTCACAAGCACTCCTCTTTGATTACTGGGCTGCACCGAATTCATCGATGGCCGTCTTGTACTTCCGGTTGACGTTCACCTCTTTGGCATTTTTGTCCAGATAAGTATCCGGTTTCGGATTCCTGTCAATTTGAACGATAGCCTTCTTCCAGGAAGGAGTTCGGCCGGTATGCCGTCCACTGTCCCTTGATTTAAGTTTCCCATCATAATTCATCGTGTTGACAGACAACACCTTTACATTGAAAATCTTCTCGACTGCATCTTTGATTTCCGGTTTGGTTGCACTTTTGGCCACCCGGAAAGTGTATTTGCCCTCTGCAATGGCTGCATTGCTCTTCTCTGTTATAATCGGCCGTATAATTACATCCTCGGCATATTTCATCCTGCATACACCTCCTCGACTTTCGAGACCGCATCCCTGGTGATGATGAATTTTCTGTGTTTGAGTATGTCAAAGGTGTTGATGGTGTTGACCAAAGCAGTCTTGATCCCGGGAATGTTTCTGGCAGATAAACCCACGTTCCGGTTGGGCGCTTCAAGTACCACGAGAGCACTTGAGTCCACCTTCAATGCACTGAGAAAACTCACCATTTGCTTTGTTTTGACAGTGTCAAAAGCGATGGTGTCAAGAACAAGGATATCATTCTCCTGAACTTTTGAACTAAGTGCAGATTTAAGAGCGATCCTTTTTACTTTTTTGGGGATCTCATATCTGTAGGAACGGGGTTTGGGTCCAAGTGCAACGCCGCCTTTTGTCCATTGCGGAGCCCGGGTGCTTCCCTGACGGGCCCGGCCGGTTCCCTTCTGTCTGTATGGCTTTCTTCCGCCACCTGAAACCTCACTTCTGGTTTTTGTTGACTGGGTTCCCTGCCGCTGATTGGCGAGTTGGTTTACGATAGCGATCTGTACTGCGTTGTCGTTCAATTCAACCCCGAATACCTTTTCGCTGAGGTCCATTTGTCCGACGATCTCACCCTTCATATTATATACATCCACTTTTGGCATGTAAGATCCTCCCTCCTGCATTTCGCACATTACTGAGTTTTCACTGCATCCCTGATCATGACCAGTCCGCCCCGTGCACCCGGGATGGCTCCCTTGATCAGAAGCAAACCGCGCTCCGCGTCCACCCTTACCACATCCAGATTCAACACGGTAACATTTTCATCTCCCATGTGTCCCGGCAACTTCTTTCCTTTAAATACACGGGCAGGATGGGTATTTGCGCTCATGGAGCCAACCCTGCGGTGATACATGGAACCATGGGTCTCCGGGCCGCCCTTTTGATTGTAGCGCTTGATGGTGCCCTGAAATCCCTTGCCTCTCGAAACGCCGCTGACATCCACCTTGTCTCCGGCTTTGAACATATCTTCCACTTTTATGACATGACCTACTTCGAAAGCAGAGATATCATCCATGCGAAATTCCCGAAGATATTTAGCCATGGGTACAGAAGCTTTTTTAAACTGCCCCTTGTCCGGCCTGTTGAGTTTACGTTCCGGTACTTCTACAAAACCTACTTTTATTGCATTATATCCATCGGTACTGGTGGTTTTCTTTTGCACGACAGTGCATGGACCGGATTCAACAACAGTGACCGGCAAGACCAGCCCAGCTTCGTCAAATACTTGCGTCATGCCGATTTTTCGTCCTAATATTGCTTTTTTCATTTCCTGCTCTCCTTCATCGGTTATTGGTTCCTGCCTGCACGATTGCAGGAACTTGACCTGCTTCCTGGTCAGACCTTGATCTCTATGTCTACACCGGCTGGTAAATCCAACCGCATCAGTGCATCCATCGTCTTCTGTG
>DOHE01000061.1 GCA_003535395.1 Clostridiales bacterium
GTTGGGTCGGGCTTGAAAACTTCAGGGACCTGTTCCGGAACGAAGCCTTTCTGCTGGCGATGCGAAACACCCTGTTTCAACTTATAATGGCAATATTTATTTTATATCACATAAAAAATAATAAATAACGGTGCTGAGACAAATTTAAGTGTAGAAAGAAAAATAACTATTTATGAAAAAGGCACAGGTAAATACAATGAAATACCAATAGATGATTATACTACAAGAAAAACATATCCTATTATACTGGGAATCAAGAAAACCAGATAATTCATGACTTTGAAAGATGTATAAACATGTTAAACACGATGGTTTATACTGATCCATGCATCGATTCAATAATCTGAGAGGAAACGAAAAAATACATCATAAGTGGCGTAACCAAGGAAGAAACAGCTGAAATAATACAGGACAAAATTGATTTATATCTTATGGAGTGAACATATAAGGTTAGGATCCGGTTTCTGTTGCATATGGCCAGTCGATGATCCCCCCGATGTCATAAACGCGGGTATAGCCTAACTGAAGGAGGATATTGGCTGCCTGCTGACTGCGGTTTCCAGATCTGCAGTAAATAAAAATCGTTGCATCTTTACTTGGGAGGACAGATGCTGCTTCTTTTTCAAGCCGGTCGAGGGGAAGCAGTAAACTGCCAGTGATCCGTATCTCTGCATTTTCTGCAGGAGTGCGGACATCCAGCAGGATGATGTCCTTTTCTTCCCGAAGTCGTTTTTCTGCTGATCCGGGTGACAGGGTGCGGTAGGTTCCAGAACCTGCTTCCAGTGCAGCGGAATTTCTTGCTTCCCTGCCGTACTTCCAGGCGGTATACCCTGCCGCGGCTGCCAAAGCAAGAAAGGCAATGGTGATGATCCATATCGTATCCCTGTGCTTCATTTTCAGTACCTCCAGAAATAATAGCAATCGAATTTCATACAAAACAGTGTAAATTGACTACAAACAACATGATTATACCATCCCTGATACTGCCTGAACAGACCTGCTGGCATATAATGCCGATATTGTGTCGCCGGGCTATGAACCTAACTAATTCTCTGTTAGAATAGAAGCGTAACGGGCAGGCGCCATTGTACCAGCCCGGAACAGAATATTAAACGGGGGAATCAGTATGAGCCGGAAGCCAAATTTCATTCTGGTCATCACGGACGATCAGGGCTACGGGGACTTAGGATGCACCGGGAATCCATGGATAAGTACACCCCACATCGATGCTTTCTATCAGGATGCAGTCCGGCTGGAGGATTTTCACGTCCAGCCTCTGTGCGCTCCAACGCGGAGTGCGCTTCTTTCCGGGCACCGGCCGCTGCGCAACGGGGTATGGGCCACCTGCTGGGGAAGATCGATCCTCCGGCCGGGAGAGACCACCATGGCGGATATTTTCCAAGCGGGCGGATACCGGACCGGGATGTTCGGCAAGTGGCATTTAGGGGATAATTATCCATATCGGCCTCAGGACAGGGGGTTTGAGCGGGTGGTGGCCCACAAGGGCGGTGGAGTGGGGCAGACCCCGGACTTCTGGGGCAACAACTACTTTGACGATACATATTTTCACAACGGCAAGCCGGCAAGGCATTTCGGGTATTGCACCGATGTGTGGTTTGAGGAGGCGATGAAGTTCATCCAGGAGGACAGGGAAACACCCTTCTTCGCCTATATCGCAACCAATGCGCCGCACTCGCCTTATCTGGTGGAGGAGCGGTATACTGCGCCCTATGCCGGGAATCCGGACATTCCTCATCCTGAATTTTATGGGATGATCGCCTGCATCGACGAGAACTTCGGAAAGCTTCGCCGGATGCTGCAGCAAACCGGCCGGGAGGAGAACACGATCCTGGTCTTCATGACAGACAATGGCAGCTCCGGGGGCTGCAGACTGGATCGGCAGCAGTTCCTGACAAAAGGATACAATGCCGGGATGCGGGGGCAAAAGGCATCCTATTATGATGGCGGACACCGGGTGCCCTTTTTCCTGCGCTGGCCCGGCGGCGGGATGGTCGGCGGACGGGACGTCGAGGAGATGTGCCTGGATGTGGACCTGCTTCCGACGCTGGCAGAGCTGTGCGAACTGCCCTTTCCCGAAGCCCTGGATCCGGATGGCACCAGTCTGGCAGCCCTGTTGCAGGGAGAGATCCGGGAACTGCCCGGCGACCGGCTGAATTTCATCCAGTATGACCAGAACACCAACCCACCTCCGCGGGAAAGAAATACGGTCATGTCCCGGCAGTGGCGGCTGGTGTACGGCAAGGAATTATATGATATTAAGAAGGACCCGGGACAGACCCGGGATGTGTCGGGGGATCATCCAGAGGTGGTGCAGCGGCTTTTATCTGCCCATGACCGCTGGTGGAAAACCTGGGAACCCTATTTTGGAAATTACAGTCCCATCTCCCTTGGGCATGATGCGGAAAACCCCACCCGGCTGGATGCCATGGATGTGATGGGAGATGTCGCCTGGAACCAGGTGCAGGTGGCCATGGCTCTCAAAAGTTCTGGAAAATGGACGGTAAAAGTGGAACGCCCGGGGACTTACCGGTTTTCGCTTCGCCGATGGCCGGAAGAACTGGGGATCCCCATCGATGCGGGGATCTCAGATGAAGAAATGGACAAACTGGCATCCTACCAGCCAAATCGTCAGGGTTCACCATGTCAGGTCCTGAAGTCCGCCGGTGCACGGCTTCGGATCTTCAGGCAGGATCACTATGTGAAGGTGACGGCGGGAGATCTGGAATCTGTGTTTCTGCTCCCGCTGGACCAGGCGGGGGTGACCGTCCTGGAAGCCGGATTCATCGATCCGTCCGGGGAGGAGCAGGGCGCCTATTATGTCTATGCAGAACGGTTGCCGGATACAGAAGGGTCGGGGGGGACTCAGTCATGATGGAAAACA
>DOHE01000191.1 GCA_003535395.1 Clostridiales bacterium
GCCTGGTTCACCAGCACGCCGCCCCCTTCTCCCTGCCACGAACCCCGCCACGGATCGCTCCGATAATACTTCTCATCCCGCCAGCCCAGCATCTGCACCATGCCCAGCACCGGCCGCCCGATCTTCCCTGTATCAATGGCTTCCCGGACCCGCTGCACCGGTGGGTAGAACCGGCGCTGGCTCACCATCCCCAGCTGCACCCCGTTCTCTTCGGCTGCCCGGAGGATGTCATCACAATCCTTCAGGCTCGACGCCAGCGGCTTTTCCACCAGCACATGCCGTCCGGCCCGGGCGGCCAGCACCGCCGGACCCGCGTGCAGCGGATGAGGGGTGCAGATAATCACCATCTCCACCCCCGGATCGTTCACCATATCTGCCGCATCCGCATAAGCCTTGGCCCCGTATAATGCAGCAAACTCAGAAGCCTTGCCGAAATCCCGGCTGCAGACCGCCGTCAGCCTGGCCTCCGGGATCTCCAAAATGGCCTTTGCATGCATATGCCCAACTTTTCCGCACCCAATAATGCCTACACCTGTCGTCACCAACTCCGGTTCCCTCCATTATCTGTATTCCGTCCTGTATATTCCGGCCGCAGGATCACTTTCATGAGCCCGGGTTCCCGGTCATACAGCCGCTTGAACCAGGCCGCTCCTTCTGACATAGGCGGGGTGCCGCTGATGAGCGCGTCCACATCCACCCGGCCCTGTGCGATCAACTCCAGGCATTCCGGGTATTCCCCCGCCGATGCGCAGGAACCTGACAAGGTGATCTGCCGGGTCACCACCACCTGCAGCGGAATTTCCACCTGAGGCTTTACATTGCCCACCAGCACCAGCTGCCCTCCCTTGCGCAGGCAGGCGATCCCGGTCTGCACGGTGGCAGACAGGCCAACGGCTTCAAAGGCCAGATCTGCCCCGAATCCTCCCGTTTGTATCCGAACTTCTTCTGCAATGTCTGTATGATCCGGGTCCAGGCAGCTGTCTGCTCCGAACTGCGCTGCCATGGCCCGTTTTTCCGGCATGGGATCTACCGCGATGATCCTTTTGCATCCTGCGATCTTCAGCAGGCGCAGGATCAGCAGCCCGATCATGCCTGCACCGACCACCACCGCGTTGGTATCCACTGTCGCACACGCCCGGCGGAAAGCATGGAATGCGATGGACAGCGGCTCCACCATGGCTGCCTGCTCAAAGGAGACACCCTCCGGAATCGGATAAAGGATCCGGGCAGGCACAGCCACCAAATCGGCAAACGCCCCGTTCAGCCTGTATTCTCCGCAGGAGACACCCAGCACCTTCCGGTTGTCGCACAGATTCACCTGTCCCGCCCGGCAAAACCGGCATTCCCCGCAATAGATCGTCGAATCGAATGTCACCCGGTCCCCGGGAGCGTACCCCCTGACCCGGCTCCCCGCTTTTATGATCACACCGGCCGCCTCATGTCCCATGATCACCGGCGGGATCCTCCGCCCGGTGCTGCCGTCCAGACCGTGCACATCGCTCCCGCATATTGCACAGGCCTTGACCTGCACCAGGACCTCATCGTCTCCGCAGGACGGTTCCGGCACCTCCCGGTAATTCAGTTCGTGGTATGCATCCAGTACCAGCGCTTTCACTCTGTCTTCCCCCTCTGCCGGGGATCCCCCGGACGCTTTGGATCATTATGAATTGTACCATAACATCCTCGGCACAGAGTTGTCAATCGCGTCATAAGCTGCATCAGGTGTTTCATGTTCCTTGATCGGCGAACAGGATCTGCTTTTTATTCTCCGTGACTTTTCCGGGAGTCATATGAATTCCGTCGTTCAGCGGCGAAAGAATAACCCCCATATCCTCCAGAAGGTAATTCCCATTGCCCAGGTATACCGGCTCCCGGTCCCCTGCCCCATTGATCCGAATTTCCTGTTGCGCCTGGTCGATCCCCAGGATCAGCGTGCCATGGCGGTAGGTATGATACCCCTGGCTACTATGGCGGTTGATCACCGCCTCCTGCCTGAGCTCAATGGGAAAATCGAGGATAATCCGGGTTCCTGGAACCAAGTTAGCTTCAAACCCGACAAATCCGTTTTCAATAGAGATTTGATGCCCCTGTCCGTTCACAGTCAACTTCACCCGCCCCGGATCTGCCCATAGAGGCAAAAACATCCGTATTTTTTTGGCGGACCGGGTATCCGACCGGATGACTTCCAACTGGACGCTGCCTTTGCGCGGGTACCCGGCGGTCTCCTTCAAAATCGCCTCCCCGTCTGCAAAGCCGATGCGTACGGTGCTCTCATAATAAAAGGGAAGGAGGAGTTCATCTCCCGCTTGCATCCAGGAATACTGAACCGCTCGGGAGAGTCCCTCCCCGCCCCGCATGGTACAGCACCAGAAGGCTTCGTACAGTTTGGGAGAAGCACAGCCCAGGAAGGCGCTGCCATCGCCGCTGCAGGTATCACAGCCGAAACCGCCGTTCGGCCGTTGCCCGTGTTCGATGCTGTTGACCCAGATGTGGTGGGCATGATCCAGGTACTGGGGCTTTCCTGTATTCTTCCAAAGCCCAAAAGCGGCGATAAAGGAATCGATCATGGCGCAGGGTTCTGTGTGGCACGGCCTGCCAAACCAGTTGTAATTGGCATAATTTTCGGTGATCCCTTCCACCATATACAGGCTGAATATCTTTTCCGCCAGTTCCAGAACTGTCTGCTTCTCTGTGCATTCATAATACCGGAGGATCCCCCGCAGTGCCGACAGGGTCGCATGAATCTGAAAGGACAGTCCCACCAGGTCAATGGTAGAAAACTTCAGGATCATTTTCTCGAGGACCGCCCCCAGTTCCGGATCCCTCAGGATCTCATATGCATGGGAGGCCCCATCAAGCAGGATGAACAGGCATCCGATATCCGAGGAAAGATGCCAGTTCCGGACCCGGTTTTGGGCCAGATGGCCTATGCTCTCCCCGTCATAGATCCGCTCTTCCGGGCGGGACGGATATCCGAAACCATGACCTTGCAGCGGCAGGATCAGGTTTTGGACCAGCTTCCGGATCATCGCCAGGATCCGGTCGTCTTTTTTCCATAGCCAATATTCGATCAAAGCCCGCAGCAGCCAGCTGTTCCCGGCCATCTGCTGCTCATCGAAGACTCCCTCTTCCAGGACGCGTCCCATGTATCCTTTTTCGTTCAGGTGTCCGGGCAGTCGAGCCAGGATCTCCTTCAGATATATCGGCTCCCGGTGGGTAGCCTGAGCCAGCAGCACCAGCCCCA